>JAUIAI010000342.1 GCA_030425615.1 Gammaproteobacteria bacterium | reverse complement strand
ATGGCTGGACAAGCTCCCGGGCACGACCCGCAAGGTCCTGATCCACATCAACAACACGAACCCCATCCTCGACGAGCACAGCGCCGAGCGGCACACCCTGGCCAGTCACGGCATCGAGGTGGCGCACGACGGCCTGGTCATCGACCTCTGACCCGGACCCCAATGAGCGAGCACGACACCCCCTGGACCCGCGACGTCTTCGAAGCCAGACTGCGTGAGCAGGGCCAGGCGTACCACATCCATCACCCTTTCAACGTCATGCTCAACACGGGCAAGGCGAACCGCGAGCAGATCCAGGGCTGGGTTGCGAACCGCTTCTACTATCAGGTGTGCATTCCCATCAAGGACGCCGCCGTGATGGCCAATTGCGACGACCGCGAGATCCGTCGGGAATGGATCAAGCGCATCCTCGACCACGACGGCTACGAACTCGACGGCCAGCGCGACGAGGGTGGAATCGAAGCGTGGATCCGCCTCGGACTCGCCGTGGGGCTGACCCGCGAAGAGCTCATGGACATGCGCCACGTGGTGCCCGGCGTGCGTTTCGCCTGTGACGCCTACGTGAACTTCGCCAGGCAGCGGCCCTGGCAGGAAGCGGTCTGCGCCTCGCTGACCGAGCTGTTCGCACCGGCCATCCACAAGCAACGTCTGGCGACCTGGCCGGAGCACTATCCCTGGATCGAGTCCGACGGACTCCAGTACTTCCGCAACCGGGTCAGCCAGGCCCGGCGCGACGTGGAGCACGGTCTGTCGATCACGCTGAACCACTTCGACACGCCGGCGCTGCAGCGGCGCGCACTCGAAATCCTGAAGTTCAAGCTCGACGTCCTGTGGGAGATGAACGACGCAATGGGCAGACGCTATGGCATCACGGCCTGACCGGGCTCCGATCTCGCCGGAGCAGGTGCCTTCCGTGGCGGCACCGTTTCGTATGCAGTACGAAAAGGCGCAGGAGGCCTGGGTTCTGCTCTATCCGGAGGGCATGGTCAAGCTCAACGGCAGCGCCGGCGAGATCCTGCGCCGCTGCGACGGAGAGCGGTCGGTGGCCGGGATCGTCTCCGATCTCGAGCGCGCGTTCGAGCAGGAAGACCTGAACGACGACGTGATCGCCTTCCTCGAGATCGCCCGGGAGCGCGGCTGGGTGGCGCTCGCGCCGGGCGCCCCGGCATCAGGAGACACGTCATGAACGACGCCCGCCATCCCAGCGACGCGCCGCGGCCCGGGCCGCCGCTCTGGCTGCTCGCCGAGCTCACCTATCGCTGCCCGCTGCACTGCGTGTTCTGCTACAACCCGGTCGATTTCGCGCGGCACGACCAGGAGCTGGACACCGACACCTGGATCCGCGTGCTGGAACAGGCGCGTGAGCTCGGCAGCGTCCAGTGCGGCTTTTCCGGCGGCGAACCCTTGCTGCGTGACGACCTGGAGATCCTGGTCGCGAGGGCACACGAGCTCGGTTACTACACGAATCTGCTGACCTCGGGGGTCGGGCTCACGCAGACGCGGGCGAAGGCGTTGCGCGATGCGGGCCTGGATCACGTGCAGCTGTCGTTCCAGGACTCCACCCGCGAGCTCAACGACTTCCTGTCGCACACGCGCACCTTCGATCTGAAGCAGCGGGTGGCGCGCATCATCAAGGATCAGGGCTGGCCCATGGTCCTGAACTGCGTGGTCCACAGGCTCAACATCGACTATGTCGACAAGCTCCTGGAAATGGCGCTGGAGCTGGGCGCCGAGTATCTGGAGATGGCCAACACGCAGTTCTATTCCTGGGCCGAGGTCAACCGGCCCCATCTGCTGCCCTCGCGCGAGCAGCTCGAGCGCGCCGAAGCCGTGACGAACGCCTTCCGCGAACGCCACGGCGACAGACTGCGCGTGTTCTTCGTGGTGCCCGACTACTACGAGCAGCGGCCCAAGAAGTGCATGAACGGCTGGGGCAACGTGTTCCTGACGGTGGCGCCGGACGGAGCCGCCCTGCCCTGCCACACGGCACGGATGCTGCCCGGGTTCGAGTTCCCGTCGGTGACCGACACCCCGGTCCGCGAGATCTGGTACGAGTCCGACGCCTTCAACCGGTTCCGGGGCACCGGCTGGATGAAGGAGCCCTGCCGCAGCTGCGACGAGAAGGAGATCGATCTCGGCGGCTGTCGCTGCCAGGCCTTCATGATCTCCGGCGACGCGGCCGCCGCGGATCCGGTGTGCTCGAAATCCCCCGACAGGGGCCGCATCGACGAGTTCGTCGCGCAGGCCCAGACCGCCGAACCGGCGGCCGCCGAGCGCCCGCTGGTCTTTCGCGACCCCAAGAACTCCCGGGCCCTGGGAGCGGGTTGGGAGACCTCCTGAGCGCCGCCAGCCGGGTCCCGGCCGGCGTGCGAAGAACGCTGCGGTAGACTCCCCGCCACCTTCCCGGGGCGGCGGCGGCCGCCCCGCCCGTGCACCGGCCGACCGCGTCGGTGCGCCCACCGGCATTCGGAACTCACGATGGCGTTGATCATCCTCGCGCGACACGCGCAAGCCTCGTTCGGCTCGGCGGACTACGACAGGCTCTCGGAGCTGGGCCAGCGGCAATCGCGCTGGCTCGGCGAGTACCTGGCCGGTCGCGGGATCCGGCCGCACAGCGTGCACGCCGGCACGCTGGCCCGGCAGCGCGACACCGCCCGTCTCGTGCTCGAGACCATGGGCATGGCCGACACACCGGTTCAGACACATGCCGGCCTGAACGAGTACCACGCCGAGCCGCTCGTGCGCGCACACATGGGCGTGGAAGACTACGCGGCGCTGCAGCGGGCCGACTACCGCAAGTACTGGCAGTCCTTCCGGGAGGCCATGGTCGCCTGGTCGGAAGACAGGCTGTCCGACGTTCCCGAGACCTGGGGCCAGTTCGGCAGCAGGATGCGCGAAGCGCTCGACCAGGCCGCGGCCGGCACCTCCCGCGACGACGTGGTGCTCGTCTTCAGTTCCGGCGGCGCGATCTGCCGGGCCGTGGCCGAGTTGCTCGGCGCCCCGGCCAGCACGGCGATCGAACTGAACCTGCAGTTCCGTAACACCGCGTTCTGCGAATTGATCGCCGGTCGCTCCGGCATGCGCCTGCTCAGCTTCAACTCGCTGCCCCACATGGAGCACCCGGAACGGCGCGCGCACATCACGGCCGCATGACCGGCGCGCCCCGCCCGGGCGGCGCACTGACCGACGCGGAGCGCACGCGCGGCATCGTCGCGCTCATGGTCTCGACCACCGTCGGGCTCGTGGGCCAGTTCATGTTCTCGCCGCTGCTCGTGTTCCTGTTGCAGGCGCGCGGTCTGCCCGCATCGCAGATCGGCCTGTTCAGCGCCACGGTCTGGGTCGGCATCCTCGTGGCCACGCCCCAGGCGGCCAGGATCGTCGCGGCGATCGGCCACCGGAACGCCCTCATCCTCTCACTCGCGATTCCCTGCCTGACCATGGCCGGCATCGCGTCGACGACGCAACTCTGGATCTGGACGCCCCTCTATTTCCTGGCAGGCATGGCCGTCTCGATGCGCTGGGTGGTGGCCGAGGCCTGCATCGCGGAATTCGCACCCGCGCACAGGCGCGGGCGGATCGTGGGTCTCTACCAGACCTTGCTCGGCGCTTCGTTCGTGGCCTCGCCGATGCTGCTCGCCTGGCTCGGCCCGACGAGTCCGAGCACGCCCTGGATCGGCCTGGCCTTTCCCTTGGCGGGATTGCTGGTGACGCTCGCGGTTCCCCCGCTCGCACCCATCGCCCGGCCGGTGCACGGCATCGGTCTGAGGGCTCTGGCAAGGACCGCGCATGCGCTGCCGCTGGCCTTCGTCGCCGGCTCGGTCGGTGGCTTCTTCGAACTGGGGATCGCGGCGCTGCTGCCGGTCTACGGGCTCGCGATCGGCATGGGCACGGCGGGAGCCGCCCTGCTGTTGTCGGCGAGCGGGCTGGGGAGCACCCTGGCCATGCTTCCGCTGGGCGAAGCGGCCGATCGTTTCTCTCCCCGGCGCGTCATGCACGTATGCGCGGCGGCCAACCTGGCGGCGGCACTGGCGTTGCCGGCCGTGGGGTGGTCGACCGCCTTCGCCTGGCCGCTCGCGTTCGTGTGGGGTGCGGCCGGCGGGGCGCTCTATACCCTCGCAATGATCGAGATCGGCCACCGTCACCAGGGCAGCGATCTCATCTCCGCCACCTCGCTGCTGGTGGTGGGCTACACGACGGGCAGCCTGATCGGGCCCATCGTCAGCGGGGTGGCCATCGAGTGGTCGGTCGGCCTCGCCGTGCCGGCCGTGTTCACCGCCGCGGCAGGGCTGGGGTGGCTGCTGCTGGTGGCTGCCATGCGCCGCGCCGACCGGTGAGCGGTCAGGCACGGGCGCGTCGGCGGATTCGCTCGCTCAGAGCCCGACGTCGGGCAGATTGCCCCGCCCGGCAGGGTTGATCGAGAACGACTCGATCGGAACGGGTCGGCCGAACAGATAGCCCTGGAATCCCGTACATCCCCAGCGGACCAGCGCATCGTGCTGCTCCGGCGTCTCCACCCCCTCGGCGATCAGCAGCAGCCCGAGGTTGCGCGCCATGCCGATCATGGTATGCACGATCACCGCATCGCCCGCGCTCTG
>JAUIAI010000341.1 GCA_030425615.1 Gammaproteobacteria bacterium | reverse complement strand
GTCCGGTTGCTCAACGAAATCGCCCTCGGTAATCCGGTGCCCAAGGCGATCGTTCTGTCTCGCGATCGTTCCGCGGTCGATTCGGCATGGTTCGCCTACGAGGTGCCGATGACGCCTCTTTGCCGATCGACGTCGCGACCCTTCGCCGGGGAGATCCGACCGGTGACCACGCTCTCGTTGGATATAGCCGGTTCGACCGCACTCATACTCCGCCTCGGCAGCGAACGATACAGCGAGCTCCTGAACGAGATGATCGCGCGTTGCATGCGTTGCGCAGACGAATGCGGCGGTATCAGTTTCGAGCGATTCGGCGACGATGGCGCGATGGTCTTCTTCGGTCTTCCGAAGGCCGTTGAAGACGCCGCCGTGCGGGCGATGCAGGCAGCCCTTTCGATGCGAACGGCCATTGCCGGATTGCACGACGAGCTTCGCGTGCGCATCGGGATCGCGACAGGGCGGGTGGCCGTGCGTGAAGGCGTGCCATACGGGCAGGCGGTTCATCTGGCTGCGCGACTCAGAGCACTCGGCGAACCGGGTGAGATCATGGTGGACTCGACGAGCGCGCAGTTCGCGCGCGACAGCCATCGTTTCGAAATCGCGTTGGCCGCCCGCGAGATCGATGGTATCCAGACACCGGTGCAGGTGCAGCGCCTGCTGGGCGAAGACCCTGGCGGGGAGCATCGATCTTCAGATGCGAGGATTCCGCTCGTCGGTCGCGAGACAGAGCTTCAGGCGCTGCGACTCGAGTGGACACAGGTCCTCGCTGGGCGCTCCCGGTTGGTCACTCTGCACGGCGAGCCCGGGATCGGTAAGACGCGGCTCGCAAGGGAGTTCCTGCGTGCCCTAGCGACGGGCCGGGAGCGGCCGGTCATCATCCGGATCCAGGGTGCCGCAGCCGGACAGAGAAGCCCGTTTCGAAGCATCGTCGACGCCATGCAAAGGCAGGTGGACCGGCAGCCCGAGCCATCGACCCGCAGTGTAGCCAGTGATCAGCCCGAGAACCCGCGTCTGCCAAAGTCGGCTGCGGTGGCGATGGTCCGGCTCCGCCGTCAGCTCGGCCTCAATCACGACGCCCGCGTGGCGGGCAAGCCGGAACACGACTTCGCGCAGAACCCGCAGCGTGCAAGACAGGCGCTTCTCGACACGGCAGCCGAGGTACCGTTGCTGATCGCGCGGCACCAGCCGATGGTCCTGCTGGTGGAAGATCTGCAATGGGTCGATCCTTCGACGAGAGAAGCCTTGCAGATCGCCATGTCGCTGGCGGCACGCGACGAGCGAACCTCCATGCTCGTTCTCGTCACCCAGAGGAATCCGGTTGATGCGCTTCTCCAGGGGCCCGGCGTGACGATCGAGGTTCCTCGGTTGAGCCAGGCGAATTCCGAATCGCTGATTGCAATGGCGTCGTCGAGCCGCCTGGCGAAAAAGGTCGTCCAAGACATCGCCGGGCGCGCCGGAGGCAATCCGCTCTACCTCGAGGAATCGACCCGGCTTCAGATATCACGTCTTGCGTCGGTTACCGGAGAGGCGGCACTGGTGCCTGAGACTCTCGACAATATACTGATGTCCCGTCTGGATGGCCTGAGCGTGTCTGCCAAACGCGTCGTGCAGCTCGCATCGGTCATCGGACGGGAGTTCTCCAGGCGACTTGTCCGGTCGTCCGCCGAAAGCCTCGGGGACGAACTCGCCGCGGTCGTTCGTGATCTGCCTTCGGCGCTCGAGGAGATCGTTCGTCACGGCGTTGTGACACGTGACCCGGAGTTCGCGGATTATCGGTTTCGATTCCGACACGATCTCATCAGAGAGGTGGCGTACTCCTCGCTTTGGGAGCGAGATCGGAGAGCCATCCATGCGGTGATTGCTGGCGTCATCGAAACGGGGCACTCAGAAAGTGCGCTGAATCGCCCCGATGTCTTGGCCTATCACCAGGAGCGCTCGGGCGATCTCCTGAAAGCGGCCGGAAGCTGGGAGCGGGCGGCCCGGGCTTCCACCATGGCGTCGGCGAACCAGGAGGCCGTGTCGCAATTGCGCTCGGCGATCCAGTGTGTCGGGAGCCTCGCGGTCTCCGCCGACACGATCCGGCTGGAACTGAGCCTGCAGCTCAAACTGGCAGCGCGGCTGATTGCGTTGGAGGGGTACGGCGCGAAAGGTGTCGAATCGGTCTACCGGCGAGCCGGAGAACTGGCGAACGAACTCGGGGATCCCGGTGCACGGCTCAAAGTTCAGCTCGGACTCGAAAGCGTCTACGTCATGCGCGCCGAGCTCGATCGCGCCGTCGCTCTCGCGCGGGATGCTGTCGCAACTGCGGACCAGAT
Organism: Gammaproteobacteria bacterium; assembly: GCA_030425615.1. Taxonomy (GTDB): domain Bacteria; phylum Pseudomonadota; class Gammaproteobacteria; order Burkholderiales; family Burkholderiaceae_E; genus JAUIAI01. The sequence goes on along the minus strand of JAUIAI010000341.1, from coordinate 2,285 downwards.
GGTCAATCGTGGGGATGACCCGCTGACGCTCATTCAGGCACGATGGGCTCTGGCGAATGCGGTTTTTCATCAGGGCGATTCGAGGCTCGCCCTCTCGCTGTTCGATCAGTGTCTGGCTCGGTACACGCCATCCACGCATCGTTCCACCGCCGTACAGGACCCAGGTGTGATGTGCCTCTGCTATTCGGCGTGGGGGCTGTGGGAATGTGGCCGGATCGATGCCGCCAACGAGCGTATCGGACGATTGCTGGCCCTCTCGAATACGTTGGATCATCGGTTCAGCCAAGGACAGGCGCACGGCTTCGCGGCCAGCATCGCGCTCTTCAGCGGCGATATCGCGCTGGGTCTGGTGCATGCCGATGAGGCGATTCGGGTCTGCGGTGAAGCGGGATTCCGCGTCTGGCTCGCGCACGCCAAAGTGATCCGCGGGCGACTCCTGGCTTGCCAGGGCGAAAAGGACGCGGGCTTGGCAGAGATGGTCGAGGGGCTGGAGCTATGGGATTCGACAGGCGCGGTCATCACGCGCGCTTTCTACCTGGCACAGATTGCCATGACTCATCTCGAGATGGGTCAGGTGGACCGGGCAGGGGATTTGGCATTGCAGGCAGTAGAGATCACATCGGCTACCGGTGAACGCTACTATGAGGCGGAGCTGTTGAGGCTTGTCGGGCGAATTCGTTTGCAAGCGGGCGACGATGCGGCGGGTGACGACTCTCTCGAGCGATCGTGGTCACTGTCCACTCGTCAGGGAAAGTGGTCGTTCGCGCTCAGATCGGCGATCGATCTTGCGCCCCGCCTTGCACGCGCAGGGCGAACAGAGCACGCACTGGAGCGCCTCGCACTCGCGAGTTCCCGGGTGTCATGTTCGCGGCCGACAGCTGATATCGAGTGTGCCAAACGACTGATCAGCAACCTGGACCGCGATGGGGGGTCAGCCTCGACCTTGCAGAACCCTGGCGCCGGTGCTCCCGATCTGCATGATCGCAGAAGAGGAAGCGAATGATGGTGCCTGACGAACCGCGATTGGATCTGCCGGACCTCGAGAGCCTCAGCCGAGCCGAGCACAACCGGACCCTGGCCGTATGGCTCGACGATCCGAAGCGCCGTGCGGTCCTCTACGCGGGGCTGGCGAAGCGCAAGGTGCACCCCTTCTGGAGCGCGTTCCACCCGGAGAACGACCCCAGCCCTTCGCTCGACACGTACTCGGCGCAGGGCTACCGGCGTGCCGTTCTGGTTGCCGACGCGCATCTGATCCGGGAGGTCCTTGTCGATCGTCACGGCGAGTACAGTTCGATCCCGTACGCCGAACTCGGAGGGCGCAGCTTCATGCTCGCGATCGATCCGTTCCTGGCTCACGGCGCCGATGGCGGCGAGCTCCACCGGCGGCAACGAGACTACGTGGCCTCGTTGTTCGAACAGCCGTCGGATCCATGTCTCGAGCGGCTGGTGTCCCGGTCAGTGGAGCACGCCTTTCTTTCGACGGTGATGTCCGACCGTTTCGATCTTGCCGAACTGGCCATGGAGTCGGCCGTACGCTATTGCGGGTTGTGGTTCGGCTACCCGGCACAGGATCATGGGTTGATCCGGGCGGCGGCAATGGCCGGGTACCGGGCGCTGACCTACATCAACCTCGAACGTCATTTCGCCAGTGACGAGACCGTGCTTCCCAAGGCCAAGGCTGCGATGGCCGAACTGGCCGCCAGGACCGCTGAAGTCATTCGAGAGTATCGCGAGCTGGCTGAGTTTCCACGCGAGGTCTACGGTTCGCTGGAGCGTTCTCGCAGCCGGCGCATGCTGCCCGAAGGCGTGGACCCGCTTTCGGAATGGGGGCTCGGCGGTATCGAGCGGCCTGTCTTGTGCCGGATGGCACTCGAGTCCGATGACTTCACCATCGATGAACTCGCCACCACAGTGGTTTCGCTCATCGTCGGAACGGTCGGGAACGTTCAGGCCGGCGTCTGTCTCACGGTTGCCGAGTGGCTGAATGCGCGCTCGGCGTCGGACGCTCCTGGTGCCTCCGAGATTCGGTCCGAGCTCGTTCACCTGGATGGCCCCTTGCAGGGCTCGAAGCTCCATGCGTTCGTGGATTCGCGACTTGCGTTGCGGCCACCGGTCGCCTTCCTGCCACGCCGTACCGTCCGATCGACCGACCTCGGCGGTATCTCGCTCGAGCCCGGTACCGATGTCGTACTGTGCCTGGGCGCCGCGGGGTCGGACGCCATGATGAACACGGATCTGGTCTTCGGCTACGCCAACGGCAACGAGGGGAATGCGCGCACCCGACA
>JAUIAI010000340.1 GCA_030425615.1 Gammaproteobacteria bacterium | reverse complement strand
CTCGGGCAACGGCGGACTGGCGATCCGGACCGGCTCTGGACTCGGCATTCGATGCGCGCCTACTTGAACTCGATCAGGATTTCGCGATACGGCGTGTCACTGATGTTCTTCGCCTTGTGCGTGGCCGGGAAAAGCATGCTGGGCCCACTGCCCGAAACGACCTCGAGCCTGTCACCGTCGCGCTTGATGTTGAAAACCGCGCCCGTCGGCACGTCGAAAACGCCCAGATCGTTGCCTTCCGGGTCCTCGGCCTGCAACTGCCCCCCCGCGATCGCGTACCAGATGTACGAATGATCGTGACGGTGCATCGGCGTTTCCTCGCCCGGCTGCAGAACGAAGTCCCACACCCTGACCTTGTCGTTCTCGAACACGACCTGACTGCCTACCTTGTTGGACACGCTGTTCATCGCTCTGTCTCCTCATGACCTGCCCGGACGGGTCGACCCGAACAGCCTTCTATCATGCCATCCGACGACCAGCGGCTGGAGGGAATCCGTGCAGTCCCGGGAGATATGGGCATCGCGGCAGTCCCTGACCGAGGGGGTCGGAGTTACCTGCCCCGCAGGTGCCCGGAGCCCATGGTGCACGACACCGGCCCCGGACTGACGCTATCCTGAGACGATCCCCGCAGGTTGCCGGAATCCCCACCCGCCATGACCGAACCCACCGGAAAGGACGGCGTACCGCGACAGATCTTCGATCGCGCGGTCATCGCCAGGATCGCGCGATGCGTGGCCGCGGTCCATGCGCCCTTCCCCACACGACGCTTCGTTCGTCGCGCGGGCGAGGGTCTGGACGCGCTCGGCCTTCGCGCCCGTTCGGGTCAGATCGCAGACGCGCTCGCCGAGTCGCTGCCGGCCGACTTCGCCGGCGCATGCGCGATCGTGACCGAAGCCCTCGGACCGCCCGGGCCAGCCGGTCACGAAACGATGAGCGCCGGCTTCTGGAAGCTGCCGTTCCTCGATTTCGTCGAGCGGCACGGGCTGGGTGATCCGGACCACGCACTGGCCGCGCTCGGTGATCTGACGCGACACTTCAGTGCCGAGTTCGCGATCCGCCCCTTCCTGCTCCGGTATCCGGACATGACCTGGACCGCGCTCTGGCAATGGAGCGGTGACGAGGACTGGCGGCGGCGCCGGCTGGCCTCGGAGGGATGCCGGCCGCGTCTGCCCTGGGGGATTCGCCTGCGAACGCTCATCGACGATCCGGCGCCGGTGATCGCCTTGCTCGACCGCCTGCACGCGGACGAAGAGGAGATCGTGCGCCGCTCCGTCGCGAACAACCTCAACGACGTGGCCAAGGACCACCCAGCCCTGGCCGTGGACGTGGCCGGCCGCTGGCTCCGGGCCGGCGCGCCCGCCAGCCGTCTCACGGTACGCCACGCGCTTCGCACGCTGGTCAAAGCCGGAGACGCGCGCGCGCTCGAACTCCTCGGATTCACCGGCGGAGACGGCATCGTCGTACGCGCCTGCTCCCTGGAGCCGGCTGCACCCCGCATCGGTGGCAAGGCCGTGTTGCGCGTCTCGCTCGAGTCCCGGGCCCGTGAGCCGACCCGTCTGGTCGTGGACTACGTCTTCGACCGTTTGCTCGCCAGCGGGCGGCGTGGCACCAAGGTGTTCAAGCTCACGCAACTCGAACTCGCGCCCGGTCAGCGCTCCGAGCTCTCCCGGCTTCACGACTTCAGCCAGCGCACCACCCGCAGACACTACGCCGGACCGCACGGCTTCCGGATCCAGATCAACGGTCGTGAGGCCGGCTCGGTCCTGTTCGAGCTCGGGCCCGAAGCGGGTGCGCCCGGGTCGCGCGGCGCCGCGGATGCCTGATCCGCAGCCGGCTCTGGTGCGCGGGTTCCGTCGCGTGCTCCGCGAACCGGACGGTTTCCTGGTGGGCGCCGCCGTCGGCACCGGAATGACCGCGCGGGCGGCCGAGGCCGGTGGCGCGGACTTCCTGCTGGCACTGACCGCCGGCCGGATGCGGATGATGGGCGCACCGTCGATGACCAGCCACCTGCCGGTGGCGGACGGCAATCCGCTCTCGGAGAGCTTCGCCGCGGCGGAGGTGCTCAGCCGGAGCGCGGCCCCGGCTTTCCTGGGCCTCTCCGCCATGAACCCCGCTCACCGCCTGGAGGACTGGGTCGCGCGCGGCGCCGAGGCCGGCTTCCCGGGCATCGTCAACTGGCCGACCAGCGTGCTCTACCCCCGACGGATCCAGCAGATGCTGGAGACCGCTGGCATCGGCTTCGCGCGCGAACTCGAACTTCTGCGTCTCGCGCGCGCGGCGGGGCTGGCCGCCATGGCCTACGTGGGCGATACGGACCAGGCGCTGCGCGCGCTGCATGCGGGGATCGAACTCATCTGCGTCAACCTGGGCTGGACCACGGGCGGTCGGACCGGCGTTCGCAGCAACGTCGTCCTCGAGGACGTCGTGGTCCGCGTGCGCGCCGTCTCGCGCGCCGTGCGCCGGGCCGCGCCCAGGGCCCTGCTGTTCGTCGAGGGCGGCCCGCTCGAGACCGCCGAGCAGGTAAGCGCCCTGCTCGGCGATGCACACTTCCACGGTTTCGTCGGGGGCTCGTCGCTCGAGCGGCTGCCGATCGAGGATGCCGTGGCCGCACGCACCTGGGCGTTCAAACACACGGCCCGTCGTCTCAAGAGCGCGCGCTCCAGCGCCGACCAGCTGGAGACCCTGGCCGAGCGGTACGACCTGGGCGGTGCGAGCGGGGAATCCCGCGCGCTCATGCTGACGCTGCGGGGGGCGGCTGCCCAGCAGGCGGCCGTGCTGCTCAGCGGCGAACCCGGTACCCCGCTTGCCGAGGCGGCAAGAGCGATCCATGCCGAGGCCGGCCATGATCCGGACACGCTCGTCATGGTCTCCGCGCGTCAGCTGACGCCGCTGCAGCTGGAGAACCGGTTGTTCGGACCCTCTGACGACGCCGCGCCTGGCGAGCTCGCCAATCCGGACGTTCGCTCGGTCGTGCTGCAGGACGCCGAGCGCCTGTCGGCCAGGCAGCAGCTGCGTCTGGCGCGGTTCATCACCCGGGGATGGTTCTCTCGCAGCGCCTCGCGGCGCCGGATCCGCGGCAACGCGCGGCTGATCCTGATCGCCCACCAGCGCGACCGCGCGGCCCCCGTACTCGCGTCGCTCGATCCGGAGCTGTCCGCCGCGCTGACCAACCACGAGATCCGCGTGGCGCCGCTGCGCGACCGGCGCGACGATATCGAGCGTCTGCTTCACCGTGCATTCACCAGGCTGCGCGGCGAGGCCGGGGCGCTGGCCATCGACGACGAAGCCCGTCGGGCGCTGAGAGTGGTGCCCTGGCACGGCAACGACGCAGAACTGCGCGCCTTCGCGGCCCGGCTGGCCGCGACGGCCGGGGACGCGCGGCTGACGATGGCCACGCTGGGCGCGATCGGCGCCGAAGCCCCGCGCGCGGGCTCGCGAAGGGCCGATGAGCGGGATCTCGTGCTGGACGCACTGCGCAACCGGTTCCATCGCGAGGACACCGCCCGATCGCTCGGCATCTCGCGCAAGACCCTGTACAACAAGATGAAACGCTACGGTCTGCTCGATCCGTAGTGGATCACGCCGGCCAGGGGCGGCTCGACACGGGTGAAGCGCTCACCGGCCAGCATCAGCACCGGGCAGCGACCAGCCACGTCGGCGGCCACCGCCGCGGCCGTCTGCGGCAGATCGTCGGCTTCCGACTCGAATCCACGCCCGACGATGACGCCCGCAGGCGCCATCGGCGCGACCCTGCGCCAGCCTTGACGATCCGTCACCACGGCAAAGACCTCGAGCCCGAGATCCCGGAAGCTCTCGAGCCGTTCACGCTCCCGGGCCGGACCCAGCCCGACCTCGTCGGACATCGCCGCCAGCCCGCTCCCGAAATGCGCGATCGTCGGCAGGTTGCAGAGGCGCGAGAACCCCTTTCGACGGATCTGCTTGGCGAAGGCCGCCGGGTTCAGGAACGGGTCGGCCATGAAGCAGGCGGCGATGTCCGCCTGTTGCGCCCACGGCGGGCGGTCGATGAGCCCTTCCAGCAGCTGGCGGTTGAACGCATGGTTGGGGAGAAGCGCCGCCAGTTCCAGGGGAAGTCCGGGCGCCGCCGGGAAATCGGGCACGACGATGGCCTTCGGACGATCGTCCGAAGGCGGCTTCCGGTCGCGCCAGTCGATCGGCCATCGCCTCACGCCTTGCACTGTTGACCTCGAATCTACCCATATTTACCCGTCCGGAGTCTATCTCCCGACGAATGCTCCTGATAGCTTACGCCCTGAGGAGACAAAATGGACGGGACTTCAATGAAGTTCGCGACCCTTCGCGCCATGACCGTGAGCGGGGCACGCCTGTCGCCCGGGAGCGTCGCATGAGCGACGTGATCGCGGCGAAGATGCTCATCGAGGTCGACGGCGACGATTCCGCCGCGCCCGTCGTCATGCTCCACGGCCTGGGCGGATCCTCCAACACCTTCCAGCTCCTGATGCCCGAGCTCCATGGCTACCGGACCATTCGTCCGGACCTCCTCGGCGCCGGACGCTCGCCGACCCGCCGGGGCACGCACCGCCTGCCCGAACTCGGCCGCCAGTTGCGGCTCGCGCTGTCGTTGCTGGG
>JAUIAI010000339.1 GCA_030425615.1 Gammaproteobacteria bacterium | reverse complement strand
ATCACTACTCAAGCAGCTGGTTAACCACCTGCAAGTCCTCAGAACTCAAACGACCAGCATTGGCCTTCAGCCGCAGGTGATTGAGGATGTACTGGTGACGCGCCGCAGAACTGTCGCGCTGCGACTGGAACAGGCGCTGTTCGTGCTCGCCGTGGCGGTGACCGCCGTACTGACCTCATCGTTCTCACTGCCGGCCGACGCCGAACACGCTGCCGTCCCTGCGGCATCCGGAACCGCACCGGAGCATGCTGCCCACTCGCAGCCACGCTCGAGCGAGGAGGCCTCGGGCGCGTCGGACGCCGGCCCGGCTTTTACCGCCGACGCCCGCGGATCGCCCGAAGACGGCCCGACCGCCCAAGGGACGCCCGGGGCCTCGCTGCTCGGTGCCTCCATGAAGCGGCGCGCGGACGTGGCAGTCTCGCCGCGTGGCCGCGCGCTCTACCTGGACCACTGCGCCGCGTGCCACGGCGTCGATCTGGAAGGCCAGCCGCACTGGCAGCGACCGCGCGCCGACGGAACGCTGCCCGCGCCGCCCCACGACGACAGTGGCCACACCTGGCATCACGACGACCGGATGTTGTTCGAGTACACCAAGCTCGGGGGGCAGGCCGTCATGGCAGGCGCGGGCATCGACATTTTCAGGAGCGGCATGCCGGGATTCGCGGACCGCCTATCGGACGCGGAGATCCGGGCCGTGCTCGGGTACATCAAGTCGCAGTGGAGTGAGCGAAACCGCCGGATACAGCTCGAGCGCACGCGTGCCCGGGAGGCCATGGACGCCGGAGCAGAATCCCGCTGACACGTTCTGCCCCCGCGCCCGGCGGCCGGCAGGGCTGCCACATACCGGCCCGCTGATCAGCCGAGTCCCTCGTCGGGCGATGCGAATGCTTCCACCTGTAACCCGTATCCGCCCATGCTCGGAAAGCGCCGGGGATTGCCCAGGATGCGCATGCGCCGGATGCGCAGGTCCAGCAGGATCTGTGCGCCTACGCCGTAGGTGCGAAGGTCGGATTCCTGCGGGGTGGCCGGGCGGTCCTGTCCCGCGTCCTCCTGCGCCGTGGCGGCGGCCAGGAGGGCGTCGGACGACTCGTTCGCGTTGAGCAGCAGAACCGCGCCGCGGCCGTTGTCGTGGATGCTGCGCAAGGCCTGGGGGAGCGGCCAGGAGTGGCCGGCGGCTCCGGTGTCGAGAGCGTCCAGCACCGAGACCGGTTCGTGAACCCGCACGGGCACGAGATCGTCTTCCGACCAGTCGCCTACGGTGAGGGCGAGGTGAACGCCGCCGAAGCTGTCACGATAGGTCCGTGCATCGAAGGTGCCGAAAGGGGTCACGAGCGGGCGGCGTCCGGCGAGGTCGATCAGCCGCTCGGCACGGCTGCGGAACTCGATCAGATCCGCGATCGTGCCCAGCCTGATCCCGTGATGGCGGGCGAATTCGACGAGTTCGGGCACCCGTGCCATCGTGCCGTCCTCGTTCATGATCTCGCAGATGACCGCCGCGGGGCGCAGGCCGGCGAGCCGCGCGAGGTCGCAACCGGCCTCCGTGTGCCCGGCGCGCATGAGTACGCCGCCGCTGGCCGCCCGCAGCGGGAACACGTGACCCGGCTGGACGAGAGACGTGGCGGTGGAGGTCGGATCGACCGCGACCTGTATGGTTCGCGCGCGGTCCGCTGCCGAGATGCCGGTATCGACGCCGGTCGCGGCCTCGATCGAGACGGTGAAAGCAGTCCCGTGGCGGGTGCCGTTGCGCTGGACCATGGGGGCGAGCTGCAACTCGTCGCAGCGCTCCGGGGTGAGCGTGAGGCAGATCAGGCCGCGACAGTGTCGCGCCATGAAATTGATCGCCGCGGGTGAGACATGCTCGGCCGCCAGAATGACTTCGCCCTCGTTCTCGCGACCCTCGTCGTCCACGAGCACCACCATCTTTCCGGCCGCGATGTCGGCGATGAGGTCGGGTACGGGGGCGAAGGCAGTCTGGCTCATGATGGTCTCGGGTCGGCGGTGATCCGCGGAACGGGGCAGGTCGGTCCCGCGTCGCGGATCGGCCGGCCGGCATTCTGCGCGGCCCGCCATTCTAGAGGGCGTGCGACGCGGCGGGCAGCCCGCGCCTCGAACCTCCATCCGGGCCGCTCACTTGCAGGACCTCGCTCGCGGGCGGATCATCGTCGCATGCACGTCTCGGGTCGTGAGCAGATCGCGCTCGGCCGCATCTTCGCCACGCTGGCCGACGACATGAACGAGCGCGAGGTCAGGCTCGCGCTGGGGCGGGCTTTGCTCGACCTCTTGCGGGCCGACCATTTCGCGTCGTTCGTCTGGGATCCCGAGGCCGGTCGTTTCGGCCACGGAGTCTGGCTCAACATGTCGGAGGAGAATCTCGCGCGCTATGACACCTGGTACCAGTTCCGTGATCCGATCACCTTCGCATTGCAGGCCAGGCGGCACGCCACGGCGGTCAGCGAGGTCATGCTGCATCGAGAGCTGATCGGGACCGAGTTCTTCACCGACTTCCTGAGCCGGGACGGACTCTGCTGGGGCATCAACCTGCATGCCTTCGATCCGGCGGGCCGGGCGCTCGGAGATCTTCGAATCTGGCGCTCTGCGGGGCGGCAGGACTTCGTCGATCACGACAAACGCCTCCTGGATCTCATCGAACCCGCGTTGATCACCGCGTTGCGGCGACTGCGCGATGAGTGCTCTGTACTCCCGGCAGCGGGCTCGCCGGCTGCGAAGGCCCAGCATCCGCCGGCCCCGATCCTGAGCGCGCGCGAGCGACAGGTGGCACAGGCCGTTCTGCAGGGGCTCACCGACAAGGAGATCGCCCTCTCGCTGGGTGTGTCCGTGAGTACCGTCCGGACCTATCTGAACCGGGTGTTCGACAAGACCGGCACCCATCGGCGGGCCGGCCTGTCGCGCCTTCAGAGTCTCAGCGGGTCGGCGGGGGCAGCCGGCCCAGCAGCGCCTCGATCGCCAGACCGATCCCGATGAGGCGCCGGTCGCTTCCTGCCGGGCCGTCGAGTTCGAGGCCCACCGGCAGCCCGGTCTGCGGCCCGACGCCGGCGGGGAGCTGCAAACCCGGCAGGCCGGCGTTGCTGCCGGGGTCGGTGTTCTGAATGACGAGCCCGAAGGTGGCAAGGCCGCTCGATTCCGGGTCTGCGGGCATCGCGACGATCGGCACCGTCGGGAAAACGAGTGCGTCGACCCGGTTCGCGGTGAAGAGTCCGTCGTAGTAGGCGATCAGGCGGGGGCGGCCTTCCGCGATGGCACGCTCGTAGACCGGACCGGCATCCACCAGGGTGTCGTCCGGGCCCGGCAGCTTGCCCGGGAGCACCAGGCCCTCGTAGGTTGCCTTCACGTCCGGGCTGGCGATGCGCGCGGCCAGGGTCTCCAGCGTCACGCCCGTGTCGTGGCGCCCCAGGTAGTCGAGCATGTCGGTGCGGGCCTCGGCCAGGGCGATCGGGAAGCTGACCGCCCCGTTGAGCGCCGGCAGATCCGGCGCGTCGATTTCGACGATCGTCACGCCCGCGGCGCGCAGGCGCTCCATCGTCTGCCGGAAGACCGTGCCCGTGTCCGTGTCCATGTTGGCAAGCGACTGGGCCATGAGGCCGAGGCGGACGTCGTTCAGGTCGACAGGCGCCTGCGCATCCGCGTCGGTCACCACCCGGTCCAGGAGTTCCACGTCGCGCACCGAGGCGGCCATCGGCCCGGGGGTATCCCGGGTATGCGAGATCGGCGCGATCCCGGCCGCCGGGTAGCGGCCCATCGTCGGACGCAGGCTCGCGCAGCCGTTGAAGGCGCAGGGAATGCGCACCGAACCACCGGTGTCCGTACCGAGCGCTGCCGAAACGATGCGTGCACCGACGGCGGCACCCGAACCGGAGGAGGAGCCGCCCGCGGAGCGGCCGGGGTCCCAGGCATTGCGGACACCGATCACGGGCTCCTTCGTGAACGCGGGGTTGTACCCAGAAATGCCGAAGGCCAGTTCATGCATCTGTGTCTTGCCCAGGATGACGGCACCTGCGGCCCGCAGTCGGGCGACGATCGGCGCGTCCTCGGCGGGGACGAAACCGGCGAGCGCCGGCGTGCCCGCCGTGCTCGGCAGGCCGGCGACATGGATGTTGTCCTTCACGACGACCGGAATGCCGGCGAGCGCAAGGCAGCGTGAATCGTCGCCGGCCGCATCCACCGCCCGGGCCGCGGCCATGGCGCCCGGTTCGTCCAGGGTCACGAACGCGTTCAACGAGGTGGCTCGACGGGCACGCTCGAGGGCCCGGGTGACCAGCGACTCACTGCTGAGTGACCGCTCACATACACCCCTGGCGAGCGATTCGAGCGACGGCGGTTCCGTGGCGGACGCGGAGAAGGCGAACAGGGTCGAGGCCACCGCAGCCCCCTTGGACGGGTTGAATCGGATCATCGGGAACCTCCCGCTGGTTGAGGATCCCTTATGCTGCACCGCGCCTTCGTGTCTGTCTGTCCCTGAAAACGTCGACATGAGCGTCCCGCGCGTGCGCGAGGGCTCGGGCACCGCCGAGACGCCCCGCATGTCGATCCTCTGCGGCAACGGCGGCATCCACATCGCGCAGGAGATGCAGCGCGGCGCCGACGGCGCCATGACCGGCTT
>JAUIAI010000338.1 GCA_030425615.1 Gammaproteobacteria bacterium | reverse complement strand
ATCACGGCCTCGAGCGTCTCCCGCTCGTGCGTCAGATAGGCACGCGTCGCATTGACCAGATTGGGCACGAGATCGTAACGGCGCTTGAGCTGCACGTCGATCTGCGCGAACGCGTTGCGGAAACGGTTGCGGGCGGCGACGAACCGGTTGTAGGTCATCACGGCCCAGACCACCAGAGCGGCGAGCACCGCCAGGAAAGCCATCAGTCCGACACTCATCTTCGCTCAGCCTCTTGCCAGGGACCAGGGTTGAGCGGATTGTCGGTTCATTCGTACCCGGCACGCCACGCCCGCCCCGCCGCCCATCGGCAACAGGCAGGCTTTTGTCCGGCAATTACGCCACGCGCGGACGGACGCGGCTTTCGCGGGAACGGACGGCGGGCGCGCGCCCGCCGCGGGAGCGCTTACTGGCGGCGTGCGGGCGCCGAGCCGTCTTCCTTGGGCATGGTCGACAGACGTTCGGCCTCGTCGCTCGAGATCAGTTCGAACACGGTGACGACACGCGCGACACCCGGCACCAGGCTGGCGACCTCGGCCGCACGTTGGGCCTCGGCATTCGTGACCAGGCCCATCAGATAGACCACGCTGCGCTCGGTCTTGACCTTGACGGAGTTGCCCGGCACGAGCTCGTCACGCAGCAGCGCCGTCTTGACGCGGGTCGTGATGGTGGTGTCGGCCGCACCGACCTGCAGCGACGCCTTGCCCGCGATCTCGAGTTCGTTGTAGACGCCACGGACGTTGGGCATGCCGGCAATCGCGGCCCCCGCCGCCTGCCGGTCCGCTCCGGACAGGACCTGCCCCGTGAGCAGCACCCGCCGGTTGAAGCTGGTCACCGCGATGCCCGAGGCGTCGCTGACTGTGCCCTCGAGGGCATCACCGGCCTTGAGTTCGATGGCCTGATCCTCGGTCTGGGCGCCGATCGTACGACGATCGATGACGGCCATGGCCCCGATGGCGATGCCCGTGGCGGCCAGCGGGAAGCAGGCGGATACGCCGAGCGTACTCGCGATGAGCGCCGAAACGGTGAGTACGCGCGCGGCCGAGCGCCGGGCGACGGACGAGAATAGGTGGGGCATCAGTCGAACTCCGTGGCAGGCGGGCGCGTTCGAAGCGACGCGCTTCCGAATAGGCGGGGTCTTCAACAGACCGTTGAGGAAACAACCGCAAGTCATTATAAGCCCGGGGCTTTTCAGAACGCGTCAGGGATCCAGTCGACCTCGCCGCCTTCGATGGCGCAGACATCGAAGCGGCACGCCGGCCAGGCACCGTCGCCGAAGCGGCGCTTCAGGATGGCCTGGGCCTGGCGGCGCACCCGCCTTTGCTTCGAAGGCCCGACGCTGGCGGCTGCGCCGCCGAATGCCCGACTCGCGCGGACCCGCACTTCGACGAAAACCCAGGTGTCCCCGTCGCGCATCAGGAGATCGACCTCGCCGAGCCGGCTGCCGACGTTGCGTTCCACGAGCGACAGTCCGCGGGAGCACAGGAACTCGAGTGCGCGCTGCTCGCCTTGATCGCCGCGACGCTGGCGCTCGGTACGGACGCGCTCGCCCGGCGGCTCGCTCGCCGACGGCTCAGCGGCCACCGGAAGAAGACGCGGCACCGGAGGACTGACCCTCGACGGCACCCGGCACGGCCTGCGGGGACGGCCCGGGGGCGAAGGCCGGGACGAGGATGCCGTCACGGTACTCACCCAGCACGGGCTCCCGCGCGACCCGGGGGTCCAGCGTGGTGTCGAGGACCAGCCGGCCGGTGACGCCGTCGAGTTCGAATTGCTCGCGCGCGCCCATGAGTTCGCGGGCCACGCGCCAGGCATCTATTCCGAACGCGTACAGGCGCTGCATCTCCACGTGCGGCAGACGCGTGGATCGCGGGTAAGCAGCGACCGCCGGGTGATCGGGCATGAGTTGCCAGGGCATCTCGATCACCCGGATGCCGTCGAGTTCCGGCGTCGCGATGAGCCGGGCGTTGGTCACGGTGGGCAAGGCGCCGCTGTTCAGGCGGGAAGTCCCGTAGATGGGCAGGTAGGGCGAGAAGGCCGGGCGCAGCATGGCCATGACTTCGGGTTCTACCGCGGCGAAGACCACGTCCGCGCGCGCGGTGGACAGCAGGTCTCGCATTTCGTCGACGGAACCGAAGGACTGGACGATCGGGGTCTCGATCTCTCCGCCGTAGGCCTGCCAGGCCTGCACGAAGGCATCCATACTGCGCTTGGACAGCAGCTGCCGGTCGCTCACGGGCAATGCACGCAGGGCCCGCCCCGGACCGACCCGCTGGTAGACCTCCGAGAACGCGTAGCGGGCGGCCGCATGCCCCTCGTACTCGATGGCCAGGCTGAACAACACCGTATTGCCCGGAATGGGCACGTTCTGATCCGGCAGATTCAGCAGCAGCGTGGGCAGCGGCATGCTCGGCAGCATGCCGAGCGTGTTCACGCTGGTGCGGATCAGCGGGCCGATCAGGAACGACACCCGCTCCTTGACGAGTTCGGCCAGCACTTCGTCCGCGTTCGGGAATCCCTCTTCCTCGATGCGCACCACCCGCACGTGAACGCCGCGACCGTCGACCGAATGCGCGGCCTGGACGCCGCGCAGCACCGCATCCGCGGCGAATCGGTAAGGACCCTCGATATTGGGCAGCAGCAGGGCTACCCGCGTACCGCCCGCGCCGAATTCCTCGACGTCGGAAACGAGGGTAGATTTGGGCTTTTCCTCTTCGGCCTCGGGATCTTCCCCGCCTTCCGCCGGCTTCTCGCGCGCCTGGGCGAGCGCCTGGCGCAACGGCGCGATCGAGGCCAGCCCGAACCCGCCGCCGATGCGGCCCAGTCGAGCCAGCAGCCCTCTTCTGTTCATGCACTCCACGCCGATTGCGCCTCTCGAGGCGGCATTATATGTAGTGGCCTCGCCCATCGGTAATCTGGGCGACATCAGCCAAAGGGCCTGCGACGTTCTGGCGCGCGCGGACCTGATCGCCGCCGAAGACACGCGCAACGCCAGACGGCTGCTGCAGGCACTCGGCATCAACGCGCGCAGCCTCGTGGCGGTGCACGAACACAACGAACGGGCGGGATCCGCCCGCATCCTGGAGGTCGTCCGCGAGGGTCGCGCCTGCGCGCTGCTCAGCGACGCCGGCACCCCGGCGATCAGCGATCCCGGCGCGCGGGTGGTCAATTCGGCGCACGAGGCCGGCCTGAGGGTCGTACCGGTGCCAGGCTGCAGTGCGCTCGCGACCCTGCTGTCGGTGGCCGGCATCGACGCCGATCGTTACGGAGCCGCGTCGGGCGGATTCTGGTTCGAAGGTTTCCTGCCCACCCGGGCGGGCGAACGGGCGAAGCGACTCGCCTGGCTGGTCTCGCTGCCCGGCACGGTCGTGCTCTACGAGGCTCCCCACCGCATCGCCACCACGCTCGACGCGATCGCGGCCGCCTGCACCCCGCCGCGGGAGCTGGTCATCGGCCGGGAGCTGACCAAGCGGTTCGAGCAGGTCGCGCGGATGAGCAGCGACGAGGCGCCGCTCTGGCTGCGCGGGGACAGCGATCGTGGCCGTGGCGAGTTCGCGATCGCAATCGCGCCGGCCAGACCGGAGCGATCTCGCCAGACGGACATCGACTGGCAGGCGCCCCCTCCGTTCGAGGGCAGCCTGGACGATCTTCTCCGGGCCCTGGGAAAGGCCTTGCCGCCCCGTCAGGCAGCTCGTGTGGCGGGCACGCTCAGCGGCCTGCCTTCGCGCGAGCTATACGCGCGGCTGGTGGCGAGGAACGAAGGCTCAGCGGATGACGTAGAAGGGTGAGAGGGCCGATTCCTCGCGAATGCGGTTGGCCGCCCAGCGTGCGTCCGCGGCATCGCGGAAGGGCCCTGCCTGAAGCTTGTGCAGACCCCGCTCCCGCACCACCTGCACGTCCACGGCCATCCAGATGAACTGCTCCATCGCGGTCATCAGCGCCTGGGCAGCCGCCTGTTCGGTCCCGAAGGCGCCGAGTTGCAGGAAGACGCTCGGCTCCGGCTCCGCGAGCAACGGCGGCTCGTCACGCACCGGATCCGAACCGGCCTCCTCCCGGACACCGGCCACCTGCGTCTTCTCCGGAATCGCCGGGCGGGCGCCCGGGGTCTCGACTGTCTCGAAACGGATCATGAACGGTGACTGCGCGCCGGGGTCCGCGTCCGCTACCCGTACCACCGGCAGGGTCTGGTCGGTGCCCACGGCGGCCTGCGTGACCGGCCCGATCTGAGGCAGCGACGCGATCGGGTCGTCGCCCGCTGCGCCCGTCGCCCGCGCGGACGACCCGCCACCCGCCCGATCGAGCGCGCGCAGCTCTTCGGCCAGCGCCAGCGCCCGCTGGCGCGCGGGCGTCTGGTTCATGGCCACGACTTCGGGATCGACCACTTCGATGTCGACGGCGGTGACACCGTTGTCGACGTACCCGAGCTTGGCCGCCGCCGCATAGGAGAGATCGATGACCCGTCCGTTCAGGAACGGTCCACGGTCGTTGACGCGCACGATCGCCGAGCGGCCGTTGACCCGGTTCGTGACCCGGACGTAACTGGGCAGCGGCAGCGTGGGATGCGCGGCCGTCATGGCGTACATGTCGTAGGGCTCGCCGATAGACGTGGGTTTGCCCTGGAAATAGCGCCCGTACCACGAG
>JAUIAI010000337.1 GCA_030425615.1 Gammaproteobacteria bacterium | reverse complement strand
CTATCTCGATCTGAAGTGGGAGGAGGTCTACCGGTTCGAGCACACGCCGCACCCGGTTGAGTTCGAGATGTACTACTCGTCCTGATCGGTCGATGCGGCGCGTCGTGACCCCTTCCTCGCGATGTGCCGTGGTCGTCCCAGCGCCGCCGGGTCTCAGGCCCGGCGGCGTTTTTCGTTCGAAGGCACCGTTCGTCGGCCGTCGCCGACCGCCCGGGGCGGGCCGGGTCGCCCGCGTCTGCGTCAACCGTCAGGCATGCGCCGCAGATGGGTTCGATGCGCTACAGTGGCAGCTATCCGTGGCCGTCCTTCGCGAGCACCATGCCCGATTCCACACGTTACCTCCTCGATCGGCCGGCGCGCCGGCACTGGCCGCTGGCGGTGGCGCTCGTGCTCACGCCGATGGCTGCCGACGCCGCCATCTATCGTTGCGTGACCGAGTCCGGGGTCATCGAATACAGCAATACGACGCCGGACCCGGCCCGCGCCCGCGACTGCCAGCAACTCGATCTCCCTCAGATCACCACGATTCCTGCCACGCCGGTTCCCGCGCCTGCCCCGGCGCCCGCCGCGGCTTCGCCTGCCAAGAGTGCCGGCGCTTCGCCTGCCGAGCAGCGGCGTCTCGAAGAACGCATGCAGATCCTGCGCGACGAGTTCCAGCGCGAGAGCCGGCATCTGGCCGAACTCAAGGCCGAGTACAACGGTGGTCAGCCGGAGCGGCTGGGCAGCGAACGCAACTACCAGAAGTATCTCGACCGCGTCGAGCGGCTGAAGTCGGAGATCGAGCGCAGCGAGTCCAATCTGGCCGCGCTCGAACGGGAAATGGACGCGCTGCTGAACTGAGGGCCCTGACCCCCGGGCGCTCGCGCGAGGCGGGCGCATGAGGCGCTCCGAACACACGCTGACGGCGGATCCCTCCCTGCGTGGACTCGATTCGCTGGCCACGAGCGTGCTGCTGGTGGACGCCGACGAACGCCTGTCGTTCATGAACGCGGCGGCCGAGCAACTCTTCGGGCTGGCGCGGCGGCTGGCCACCGGGGAGTCCATCTGGCGCGTGTTCGAACGGGATCGCACCCTGGAGCTCATGCTCGCCCAGGCGCGTGAGGTGGCCTACGGCGACACCCGGACCGACCTGATGCTGCGCCCGCTGGGCGGCGAACCCATCGACGTGCTGGTGACCGTGACGGTGCCCGAGGCGTTCGACGGCCTGATCATGATCGAGTGTCAGCAGACCGATGTGCGCGCGCGCGCCGCGCGCGAGGAGCGACTGAGGGCCCTGGCCGAAGAGAACAGTGACCTGCTGCGCAATCTTGCTCACGAGGTCAAGAACCCGCTCGGCGGTATCCGGGGCGCGGCGCAGCTCATCGCGCTCGAAGCCGAATCGGAGAGCCAGCGCGAGGGCGCCGAGGTGATCGTGCGCGAGGCGGACCGGCTGCAGGCCCTGGTGGATCGTCTGCTCGCGCCGCATCGCCATGCGCTGCAGCTGGGCTCGGTCAACCTGCATGAGGTGTGCGAGCGGGTGCGAACGCTGATCCTGTCGGAATTCTCGTCCGGGCTGGAGATCGTCCGCGACTACGACACCAGTCTGCCCGAATGCGAGGGGGACAAGGAACAGCTCATCCAGGCCGTTCTGAATCTCGTGCGCAACGCGGCGCAGGCGTTGCACGGCAAGGGCCGCATCGATCTGGTGACGCGGGTGGCCCGCCAGGTGACGATTCCGCCGAAGCGACACAAGCTGGCATTGGAATTGCATGTCATCGACAACGGTCCGGGCATACCGGCGGCGATGCAGGAACGCATCTTTCTGCCGCTGGTGACCGGACGGGACGACGGCACGGGTCTCGGCCTCACGCTGGCCCAGACGATCATCGCCCGGCACGGGGGGATGATCGACTGTCAGAGCGAGCCGGGCTTCACGGACTTCCGCATCCTGTTACCGCTCGCGCTGGGGCAGGACGACTGATCCACCGTCAGGCCGTCGTTCCCGTCCGCGAATCCGCGATCCCTGGAGAGGACTGGACGATGAACGCAGTTTGGGTCGTGGACGACGACCAATCGATTCGCTGGGTGCTCGAGCGGGCACTCAGGCGTGAGGGTTTTGCGGTGCGCACCTTCGAATGCGCACAGGACTGTCTGCAGGCCCTGACCGGCGATCAGCCCAGGGTCCTGGTTTCGGACATCCGGATGCCCGGCGGCAACGGTATCGACATGCTGCGCACCGTGAAGGAGTCGCACCCGGCCCTTCCGGTCATCATCATGACGGCGTTCTCCGATCTGGGCAGCGCGGTGTCGGCGTTCCAGAACGGTGCGTTCGAATACCTGGCCAAGCCGTTCGATCTGAGCAATGCGGTCGAGCTGATCCGCCGGGCCGTCGACGAGCGCGGAAGCGCGGCGCCGGAGACGGAGGAGGGCGACAGCGGTATCGGCATTCTCGGCCAGGCGCCGGCCATGCAGGACGTGTTCCGCGCGATCGGGCGGCTGGCGCAGTCGCCGGTCACCGTTCTGATCACCGGCGAATCGGGCTCCGGGAAGGAACTCGTCGCGCGCGCGCTGCACCGGCACAGTACGCGTTCGGACAAGCCGTTCGTGGCGCTGAACATGGCTGCGATCCCGCACGAGCTGCTCGAATCCGAGTTGTTCGGGCACGAGCGCGGAGCCTTCACGGGCGCGCAACAGCAGCGTCGCGGCCGCTTCGAACAGGCCGAGGGCGGCACCCTGTTCCTGGACGAAATCGGCGACATGCCGGCCGCCCTGCAGACCCGGCTCCTGCGGGTGCTGTCGGACGGGCACTTCTACCGCGTCGGGGGCACCCAGTCGCTGCGCACGGACGTGCGCGTGATCGCCGCCACCCATCAGGCGCTCGAGGAGCGCGTGCGCTCGGGCGAGTTCCGCGAGGATCTCTTTCACCGCCTGAACGTGATCCGGCTTCGTCTGCCGCCGCTGCGGGAGCGACGCGAGGACATCTCACTGCTCGCGCGTCACTTCCTGAGACGTTGCGCCGCCGAAATGAACGCCGAGCCGAAGCAACTGGACGACGCGGCCTTGCAGCGGCTGCAGGCGTTCGACTGGCCGGGCAACGTGCGTCAGCTCGAGAACTGTTGCCGATGGCTTACGGTGATGGCGCCGACGCAGCGGATCGGGGTGTCGGATCTGCCGCCGGAGGTCCAGAGCGGCAACGCTTCCGCTGCCGCGGAGGCCCCGCTGCCGTCGACGACGCCGGTGCTGCCGCCTGCGCCCCAGGCCGGTGCGAGCGTCTGGGCGGGTTCCGCGGGCGGTGCGAGCGAATGGAGCACACTGCTCTACCGGCAGGTCGAGGAGATGCTCGCCGGTCAGCCGCGCCCCTGGCGTCGCGAGATGACGAGCAATGTCATGGACGGACTGACGCGCGAGTTCGAGACGGCCGTGCTCGGCGCGGCGCTGCGGTTCACGGGCGGGCGCCGGATCGACGCTTCGTTGCGTCTCGGGATCGGGCGCAACACCATCACCCGCAAGATCCAGGAGCTCGGGCTGGAAGACTGACGGCTGTCGGCGTTGTGGGGGGGCTGTTCCATGCGGGAACGCGAGTTGCGGGAACAGGCTTCCTCACAAAGAACGGGACTCCATCATGACAGCCGAATCGGACAAGCACGGCAGCTTTCGCAACTTGGTCGACAAGGGCGTCGACGCCGCTGGCGGCATGATCGGACAGGCCGGAGCAACCATGGTGAACACGGCCGACGACTTCGTCGAGCAAGTCTCCATCTCCGACAAGTACGAGATCGCGGCCGCGCAGATCGCCCTCGAGAGGTCGTCCAGTACGCCTGTGCGCGAACTGGCCCAGCGCATGATCGACGATCACTCGCACAACAGTCAGGAACTCGAGCGAACGCTGCAGGAGATTCGCCCGGAGCAGAACCTGCATCCGGCGGCCGCACTGGACAGCCGTCGCGAGTCGATGATCGATCACCTGCGGGCTGCCCAGGATTCTGACTTCGACGACACCTACCTGGACCAGCAGTTGCTGGCCCATCAGGAGGCCGTGACCCTGACCGCCCACTATCGCGATAACGGCGACCAGCCGCAGCTCACTGCCCTGGCCGGCAAGGCGCATACCGTCATCGCCAACCACCTCGATCACGTGAAGTCGATGCGCGAAGCGCGTCGCTGACACCGCCGGCGGCAGGGCGTACGAGGTTACGCCGGAGCGCCCGGTCGGGGTCGGTTCGGCGCTCCCGCACCGAGTGAGGATGTCAGCGCGGCGCGTCCAGCGTGAGTACGACGGGCGCGTGGTCCGACGGTTTCGGCCACTTGCGCGGTGCCCGGTCGATTGCACAGGCGGTCACCCTCGGCAAGAGGGCGTCGTCGACCATGATGTGGTCGATTCGCAGGCCGGCGTTTCGCTGGAACCCGAGCTGGCGGTAGTCCCACCAGCTGAAGGTCTTCTCGGGGTGTTCGAAGCGGCGGAACGCATCGTGCAGCCCCATACCCTGCAACGCCCTGAAGCGTTCGCGTTCGGGGGTGGAGCAGAGCACCTTCTCGTGCCAGGCCTCCGGGTCGTGCACGTCACGGTCTTCGGGGGCGATGTTGAAATCGCCGAGCAACACCCTGGGTACTCCGGGGGCGTCCGCGCCGTCGCCGACCCAGTCGATCAGCGCGTCCAGCCATGACAGCTTGTATGCATA
>JAUIAI010000336.1 GCA_030425615.1 Gammaproteobacteria bacterium | reverse complement strand
CGCTTTCTCACGGTGCGGGATCGCGCGCGGCCCTGGTCCTCGCGGTGGCGCTCGGCGACGCGACCGCCCTCGCGTTCTCACTGATCGGGCTCGGCGCGCTGCTGACGGTTTCCGGATTCTGGTTCACGGTGGTCAAGGTGATCGGCGGGGTCTACCTGATCTGGCTCGGTGCACGCATGTTCCTGGCCGGACTCAGGTCGGACCGTGGTGCCGCGCCCGCCGACGCGGGCGGGCTGCCGCCTGGAGGGCGTCGCCGGCTGTTCTTCAACACGTGGCTCGTGACCGCCCTCAATCCCAAGGGGATCGTCTTCTTCGTCGCGTTTCTGCCGCAGTTCGTCGACCGCACGCAGCCCGTTGCGCCGCAACTCTGGATGCTGGCGGTGACCTTCGTCGTTCTGGCGGCTCTGAACGCGGGCCTGTACGCCGCGTTTGCGAACGGCGCACGGCGTGCGCTTCGCGGCGGCGGCGCGCGGCGAGTGTTCGAAGCGGGCGGCGGCATGCTGCTCATGTCCGCCGGGGGCTGGGCCCTGCTCGCACGGCGCGCGACGTGAGCACGATCCGAACCGGTCGGCTGGTGCTCCGACGCTGGCGGGATCGGGACCTCGCCCCTTTCGCCGCGATCAATGCTGACCCGGTTGTCATGGCCCATTTCCCGGCGGCGCTCGACCGCGGGGAGAGTGACGCGCTGGTAGTCCGGATCGAGGCGCACTTCGAGCGTCACGGATTCGGACTCTGGGCGATCGAGCGGCTCGCCGACCGTCGGCTGCTCGGCTTCACCGGCCTGGGCGTACCGGGCTTCGAAGCCCCGTTCATGCCGGCCGTGGAGGTCGGCTGGCGGCTGGCCGCCGACGCCTGGGGCCAGGGCTATGCGAGCGAGGCGGCGGTCGCGGCACTGGACGACGGGTTCGAGCGTCTGGGGCTGGCCGAGATCGTATCGTTCACCGCGCGGGAGAACGAACGGTCGCGGCGGCTTATGGCACGCCTCGGCCTGTTCTATGATCCGGCCGATGACTTCCTGCATCCGGCACTGCCGGCCACGCACCGGCTCGCGGCGCATGTGCTGTACCGTCTGCCCAGAGAGCGCTGGCACGAGCTGGCAATTCCGCGCCCGCGCGCATCAGACACCTGTGGCGAGAGACAGGACCGGCCCTGATTCCGGGCGAGCGCCGGCGCCCGCCGGCCTTCACGATTTTTCTGACAACGAGAGCGACGAGAGAGACGAGATGAGCGGCACTGACGAGCGGGGCGACGACCCCGGCAACCTGCAGGCGTTGTTCGCGCCGCGATCGATCGCCGTGATCGGCGCATCCACCGACCCCGGCAAGATCGGCGGCCTGCCGATCGCCTATCTTCTCGCGAGCGGTTTCGACGGCGAGGTCTACCCGGTCAACCCGAAGGCAGGCATCGTGCAGGGGCTGAAGTCCTACGCCGACGTGCGAGAGATTCCCGGACCGGTCGATCTGGCGATCTGCGCCGTTCCGAACGCGCTGGCCCGGCCGGCTGTCGAAGCGTGCGCGCAGAAGGGCGTGCGCGCGCTGATCATGTTCACCGCCGGCTTTGCCGAGGTGAGTCCGGAAGGGGCGGCGCTCCAGGCCGAAATGGCGACGATCGCACGCGCGGCGGGCATGCGGCTGGCCGGCCCGAACTGCATGGGCATGGCCAATCTGCGCACCGGCGCGATCGCCAGCTTTCACGGCGCGTTCGCCCAACCCATCGGCCGCGACGGCCGCATCGGCCTGGTCTCCCAGTCCGGAGCGTTCGGCGGGCTGAGCGTTCTGATGTCGCGCCAGCGCGGTGTGCCCTTCGCACACATGATCACCACCGGCAACGAGGCGGACGTCGAGGCGGCCGATGGGTTGCTGTTCCTCGCCGGGCAGCCCCATGTCGAGGTGATCCTGCTCTATATCGAGGGTGTGCGCGACGGTGCACGATTCCTGCAGGGGCTGCGCCTCGCACACGACGCGGGCAAGGCGGTCGTGGCGATCAAACTCGGCAGCACCGAGGTTGGCGGCGCCGCCGCCGCGTCGCATACCGCCGCACTGGCCGGTCGTGACGCGGTCTACGACGCAGTCTTTCGCCAGTACGGGGTCCACCGGGCCCGCTCGATCGAGGAGTTCCTCGAACTGGGCTGCACCGTGGCCGTGGGCGGGCTGCCGGCCAACGAAACGGCCGGCATCGTCACCGTCTCGGGCGGCGTCGGAGTCCTGATGGCGGACGACGCGAGTACCCGCGGCCTGCGGCTGCCGGAGCTCTCGCCACGCACGCAGGCGCAGATCAAGGAGATGGTGCCGTTTGCCGGCACCCGCAATCCGCTGGACGTCACCGGCCAGGTGGTCAACGACCGGAACCTGCTGAACAGGGCAGTGGATCTGCTGCTCGCGGACGAATCGGCGCCGGCCACGGTGATCACGTTCCAGGGCGCGGCGCTCGCGCGGCCCGATGCCGAACAGGCGTTCGTCCGGCCATGGATGGAGATCGTTGCGCGCCACCCCGACCGCTGGTTCGCCCTGACCGGCACGTTGTCACACGAGATCCGTCGAACGCTGGACGCCGCGGGCATTCCGGCGTTCGCCGAACCGACCCATGCGACCCGCGCGGCCGCGGCGCTCGCCCGCATCGGCGCGCACCTGCGAAGGCCGCTCGACATCCCGGCCACCGGTGACGCGCCGCCGCTCCCGACCGGTCCGGCCACCGAACTGGATGCGCTCGCGGTGCTGCGTGCGGCCGGCCTGCCCGTGGTGGACGCACGGTCTGCGACCGACGCCGACGAGGCCGTGCGTGCGGCCGAGGCGATCGGCTTTCCCGTGGTGCTCAAGCTGCTCTCCCCGGACGTGGTCCACAAGAGCGATATCGGCGGAGTCAGGCTGAACCTGGGCAATGCCGATGCCGTGCGCGAGGCCTTCGACGCGATCGTTCGGGCGGCGGCTGCTGCCGCACCGGGCGCGCGGATCGACGGCTGTCTGGTCGCGCCCATGGTGGCCGGCGGCGTGGAGACGATCGTCGGCCTGACACGTGATCCGATCTTCGGGCCCGTGGTCATGTTCGGCCTGGGAGGCGTGCACGTCGAGGTGCTCGGCGACGTGAGCTTCCGGGTCGCGCCGTTCGGTGTGGACGAAGCGCACCGCATGATCGACGAGATCCGGGGTGCGCGGCTCCTGGACGAGGTGCGCGGCCGGCCGGCAGTCGATCGCGACGCGCTGGCACAGGCCTTGAGCCGCCTGTCGGTGGCCGCGGCCGCGTGGCCCGCGTCTCTCGTGAGCATCGAGGCGAATCCGTTCCTCGTGCTAGAAGACGGCGCGATGGCACTCGACGCGGTGATGATCGGCGACGGCTGAGGGCCGGGGCCCACCGCGCACGGCGCCCGCTCAGGAGGCAGGCGCTCTCATCGCCCGCCGCAGCCCCTCGGCACCGGGCCAGTCGGCGGGGGCGAGAGCCGTCTTGTGCGCCGCCTTGCCCCAGCCGGTTCCCTGCGCAAGTGCTGCGAGTAACGCCGGGGCGTCGTCCACGTGCAGGCCGCCCATGAGCGTGACCCCGCGCGCGAACAGAGGGTCGGGCAGACAGGAAGCACCCGGCCCGATCAACGTGATCCGGGTGGCCCCGCGCAGATGTCCGAGCACCAAGTCCAGGGTGTCGTTGAGCAACAGGGTGCTGGTGGCCAGCGCCTTGTTGCAGCCGGCCAGTTCGCCGGGGTCGAGCACGATGCGATGGCCGTCGCGCATGCCGGCGAGGGATTCCCGCCGCTCGAGCACGGTGACCCGCGCGCCGCTGTCGACGATGCGACGAATGAGCGGCGGGAAGTAGCCCACCATGCCGACGTGATCACCGGGCGCCGGATCGAGCCCGCCGATGGAGTCGGACGCGGCCGGAGGCGTGAAGCGGGCGCGGTCCATGAACCACCGGCTCAGGGCGTTGACGACCGCGAACCCGACGACCCGGTAAGGGTTGTCCGTCTCGGACCACCAGCGCGCCACGGACAGGGGGTCTTCTCCGGCGAGGCGCAGGTCTGCGGCACCGCGGTCGAGCACGGCCAGCGTGTCGTCCAGCAGGACATACGCGAGCCCCACCGTGCCGTCGGCGAGCTCGACCGCGGCGAACTCCGCGTCGCGGTGACCGGTCCACGGAAAGGGCGGCAGGTGCAGGGCGGCAAGCGCCGGCGGCGGACGGGTCCCGGCGAGTCCTTCGAGCAGGGCCAGCATCTCTGAGGCGAGTCCCGAATGGGGGCCGGGGGGCGTGGCGGCGGAGGCGGTCATGGGCAGGCTCCGGTCCGGGTGGGGCTTCGGATGAGGTCGGACGACAAGACCCCCGGCTCGAGTGGGTCATTCGGTCGGGTGGACGATTGGCATTTTAGGATAAATGAACGTTCATTCATTGACTCTCCTCAACACTCTCCATGATCGAATCCGTGATGTCCGGTCGCCCCGTGGCGGGCGAGCCGTCCGACGCGAACTCCGAGCGCTCGCTCGAGATCCTGCGCCGGGTCAGGCCCGTGCTTGCGCGCCAGGGTTTCGACGGCGCCTCCATGCAGCAACTGGCCCGGGCGGCGGGCATGAGCGCGGGTAACTTCTACCGCTATTTCCCGTCCAAGGACGCGATCATTGCGGCGCTCGTGGAGCGCGACCTGCAGGAACTGGAAGACGATTTCTCGCGGGTGCGTGCTTC
>JAUIAI010000335.1 GCA_030425615.1 Gammaproteobacteria bacterium | reverse complement strand
AGCGCCTTTACGAAGGCGGCCTTGGCCTCGACGAGTGGCACGCCCGCCATCGCCTCGGCGTTCAGGACATGAACGTAGGCAAAGCGCCGGACGCCCGCCGTTTCCGCCTCATGCAACAGGTTCAGGTTGGCCTGAAAGTCAACGTCGCGATAGCCGAGCCCGTCGGCCTGCCGCGTGATGCCGAGTGACGAGACAATGAGATCCACGCCGTCCATGATCCCGCGGAGCGTGTCTGGCCGGGTGGCCTCGGCCTCGACCACTACATCGGCTAGCCCCTCGGCCCGAGCAGTGTCGCGGACCAACGCCGAGACGTGGTGCCCGCGCCGTTTGTACTCGGCACAGAGAAATCGCCCGAGGTAGCCGGTTGCGCCGGCAACGAGAACGTTCATGGATCGTCTCCGGGGTTCAGGTCAGGCCGACGCCGAGCGCGGCGGCGGCCATGAGAAAGAGGACCGGCGTCCAGAGCAGGCGTTCCGGGCGCGAGGGGCTCGCGGCGTTGGCGGCCAGTGACAGAAACGTGAGCGCAAAGGCCGGCCAGAACAGTGGTGCCAGCGGCAGGGCGCCGACGCCGGCCCGGGCGAGCACCGCTCCAGCCATGATGCAGAGCAGCGCGGCCTGGACCAGCGCCAGTGCCCGCCAGGCGGTTGGCAGTCGGCCGGGAAACCGGCCGCCGACCGTCAGCCGGCCGAGCGGCGCGCCGGCGGCGTTGGCCAGGTGCATCAGCACCGGCAACGCGGCCAGCCCGGCATAGGCGAAGGCGAGGATCTGGGCCATCGACTGTGCACTCACCGCCGCCATCGAAAGACGCGTGCCGGCAGGGAACTGCACGGTCGGCGGCCCGCCCGGGGTCGGGTCCACACCCGTGCCCATCTCCGAACAGATGCCCCGTCCGCAACCGCATCATCAAGGAACGCGCGGGCGAAAC
The DNA here is from genome assembly GCA_030425615.1 of Gammaproteobacteria bacterium. Taxonomy (GTDB): domain Bacteria; phylum Pseudomonadota; class Gammaproteobacteria; order Burkholderiales; family Burkholderiaceae_E; genus JAUIAI01. Next base: position 3,738 of record JAUIAI010000335.1, on the reverse strand, counting down.
CCGGGGCCATGGTCTGATCGGACATGTGGCAGTCCTCCGGGGTCAGGATCTTGATGTGCCCGGTCGCGCCCACGCCCGACCGGTGCCGGCAGATCGATCGAAGACATTATGCAAGGACAATCCGTATGCTGCCCCCTTGGCCGGACGGACCCTATGCGCGCTACTTCCAGCTACGCCTACTCGAACCTCTGGGTCGGCCTGCTCGGCGAGGCGATGGCGATACAGGAGGGCGTGCCCTTCGTCGACCTGCTAGCCGAAAGGGACGCGCTCTTGCTTTCACAACGGCGGCACGGCGGGGTCGAGTTGCGCGCTCTACATCTGTCCCGACCGAGGCCAGGCCTGCGCGACCCTCTCCAACAATGGAATCGCCGGGAACCTATGGGGCAGCATTCGGCTGAACCGATCTAACCAGCTCGGGCAGGCGCAGGCGTAGTTCCGGTCATCTGATCTCTGGAGTTGACCCGCTTTCGCGAACGGTTTGGGACTTGAATCTCAAACGGTCTTTGCGGTTGCACCAGTGCTCATCTCTACGGTGTCGTGGCTCCGTTCGCAGTTGACACCCGGCTCCGCCGAGTGCCGCGGAGCCGGTCAGGCCGCCGCATGCGCCCGATTGAACCTTTCGCGCGTTTCTGCACACCCACGGGAAATCCTTCTGGCAGGAGTCCCGTCATGAACGTCTACCGCATCCACGCCGATCCGAGGCAGCCGAGTGCGCATGCCCGGTCGTCCCGGACGCTGCATGACGGCGTTGGGCGCCGCAACTCGCTGCGTGGGCTCGTCTGCCTCGTGTTGCTCGGCGGCCTCGCATTGTCGGCGCTGGAGACGCCGACGCCCCCGACTCCGCCTAGGGCCGCGGCGCCGACGATGCCCGGTGAGGCCCTGGCGATCGTGCAGGCGCGACTCGACCCGGCCCGGCTGCAGACCGATCGCGAAGCCTCGGCGGCGCGTGCCAACGGTCGTTGATGCCGCGCAGGCGCGTACCTCGCGCCGAGAGCGGCGCGAACGAAGAACTCATTGGAGAAAGAACCGTGGCCCATTCAATGTCCGCCGCGGCTGGGAGAGACGAGGTGCCGTTCGACCTCGGTGGGCAGCCCGATGCGCGCAAGATCGCAAGCGCTGCCGCCCTGGCCTCGATCGAGGCCGCCAGTCAGCGCGCAACCGGCGACATGGAACTGCGCGTACTCGACGGGGCGAGCGCCGGCCGCAGGCTTGCCTGGGGCGATGCGGACACCCTGGTCGTCGCGACGCGAGGTCCCTCCTTCGATTGGTCGACGTGCGCGCCGGCCCGTGACGCGGGCGCCGCCAGCGTGCCGCCCGCCGGCGATCCGGATCTCGTGCTGCTCGAATTTGGAGCGCCGACCCGGATCGTGATGAGTCGCCATATGTTCCACGCGTCAGTGACCGTGCTCGACGGTGAAGTCTGGGTCGGCGAGCGGTCGGTGGCGCGCGGAGAGCGGTTCGTGCTGTCGATGTATGCCCGACTGCGCATTGGTGATTCGATCGTGGCCTTCGGCCAGAATCTGCTTGGCTCATGGCCGACGCCGACGCCGACGCCGACGCCGACGCCGACGCCGACGCCGACGCAGACGCAGACGCAGACGCAGACGCAGACGCAGACGCAGACGCAGACGCAGACCCCGACGCCAGCATCCGCCGCCCGAGCGGCCACGTCGCAAGGAGAGTGCCGCCCCGACACGGCGACCGCGCCGCTGCCTCCTGAGCGCGACGCGGCGCGGGCCCCCCGGTACGACGACGGCCGGCCCTCGGCCATCCATGAGGCCGACCAACCGCGCGCGCAAGCCGCGGGGATTGGCACGCCTCAGGCGAGCGTTCATGCCGATGCGACGCCCATCGGTGAATTCGAGCCGGCTCCGTTGACCGCGGCTCATCCTGGTCGCGGCGCCGGCCGCGCGGTCCTCTGGACGGCCGCCGGCTTTGGACTGGCCCTGGCCTGCGCGGCCGTGATCTGGTTTGTCGTTCCGGGCACCAGTCGACCGGAAGTCCCCGACCTCGCGGCCGCGCTGCGCGCCGAGCTGGACGCGGGATCATTCCGCGACCTTACGCTCGAGCTGCGCGAGGGCGGCCGCTGGCGTCTGCGCGGTCGCGTCCCCAGCGAAGCCGACCGCGTCGCGCTCGAGCGGCTGCTTGCGGGGCGCGGGCTCGACGTCGAAGCCGAGATCGTCGTCACCGATGCGATTGCCCGGCGAGGCGCCGAGCCGACCCGCATCGATGGTCAGTCGGTCGATGCGCCTGTCGGCGAGGGCGGGGTCGACGTCCCAGTCGCGAAGGCGCACTCCGCCCCCGGACGCGTGGCGCCAGTGGTGCAGGCGAAGGACCGTGTGCCTGCCGCGCCCGAGACGATTCGGCCGGTTACGCGGGTTGCGCCGCCTCCGCCGGAATCGCCGGTCGCGAAGGTGGGCCCGCCTGAACTGGCGGCGCCCCCGGGCGTCACGCCGGCCACGAAATCCGCCGATCGGAAAGTGCCGGAGTCCGCCGTTGCCACCGTGGCGAAGTCTGGCCGCACTGCCAACACCAGGCCGTCCGCGCCCGTTGCGCCCGTCGCGTCGGTCTCACCGCCAGTGCCCGCACAGACCCCTCCGCTTTCGCTGGGACTCGAGTTGTCTACCGGTACCCGGCGTCTGCTTCCCGGCGAGGCGCTGACCTTCCGTGTCCGGCCGAACCGCGCCGGCCATGTCTACTGTTTCATGCAGGTAGACACCCGGCATGTGCTGCGGATCTTTCCGAACCGCTTCCAGACCGATTCACGGGTCGGCCCGGCCGGCATCGAGTTGCCGGGCGACGTACCGTTCGGAATCCGGATGAACATGAACCGGCAGACGGAATCGATCGCCTGTTTCGTCACCGAGCAGGACGTTGTCGCCCGCCTGCCGGGCAGGCCCGGCGCCTTCGACCTGACGCCGCTTCCAGTGGCCGGTCTCGGTGAGGTCGAGGCGACAATCGCCCGTCTGACCGATGGCGTGTTCGCGTACAGGACGGTCGTGATGCGACCGTTCTGAGCGAGGAAACTGCATCGCACTGCCCCCGGGGCAGCCGCGTGACGCCCTGCACGGCATTCGCCAGGAATCAGGCTGCCGCGCCGGCCAGGTAGTCGGCCTTGCCCAACACCACACCGTTGTGACGCAGGATGTCGTAGGCCGTCGTGATGTGGAAGAACATGTTGGGCAACGCCCAGGTTTTCAGGTAATCCTCGGCCCGCATCGTAAGTGTGCGGTTCTTCCCCACCGGGATGGTGATCTCCTTGGCCTCCTGTCCGTCGATCGCGTCGGCCGGAACGGTTTTCAACCAGGCGATGGTCTTGTCGACGCGGCCGATCAGCTCGGCCAGCGTGTTCTCCGTGTTCTCGAATATGGGCGCATCGAGGCCACCGATCCTCGACGCGCAAAGTTTGGCGGCATCGCACGCAATGAAAATCTGCGCCTTGAAGGGCAGCATGTCGGGCGCGAGCCTGAACTGAACCAGGGCCTGCTCGTCATAGCCACGGGCGGATACGTCCGCCTGGGCCTTGGTCAGGAGGTGGCGAAGATTTCCCAGGAAGTGTTCGAACACAGGAAGGGATGCCGAGGCGAGGGTGATGGACATGTAAACCTTGGTGGGGTGGAAGACAGGAGCGAAGAGCGCTGCCTTGTGGGAGGCGGCGGAACGGGTTCAAGGGATGACAGCAGCGAGATCTGCATCCCTCATGGCGAAGCGACCTGTGACCGCCTGAAGTGTGCAGGT
>JAUIAI010000334.1 GCA_030425615.1 Gammaproteobacteria bacterium | reverse complement strand
AAGTCAACGCGGTAGTCGCGGGGATCCTCCTCCCTTTCAACGTAACGAACCGGCGCCTCCGGAAACCGGCGCCTGAGCTTGTCGACGATCATGCCCTTTGTGTAGTTCTCGGCCGTGTCGCCGACGTTAAACACTTGGTGGCGAACCGTCGGTACTTCCGCGTTCAGCGTCCTGAGGTAGGCCTGCGCGAAATCGGTCACGTGGCAGTATGGGCGCCAGAACTGCGATCCGTACACCGCGAGACCGCGACCGGTCACCATGTCCCGGGTGAACTCGTTGACGGTCAGGTCGAAGCGCATTCTGCCGGACAGGCCATAGACGGTAGCAAAGCGCAGTGCCGTCGTACAGACCGATGTCTCGCGGGGGTCGAGCAGTGCGGTCTCGAACTCCACCTTGGTCTGCGCGTACAGGGATATAGGCGCCAACGGCGCATCCTCGCTCAGCGCCACTTGCGGGTCAGACATGCGCCCATAGTTACTGCAGGTCGATGCGAAGACGAAGCGCTCGACACGGTACCGCCGGGCTGCATCCAGCAGATTCAGGGATGCATCGAGATTCGTCTGGCGAGCCTCTTCGGGCCTGGCCGCGCAGGCGGGGTCGCCGACGACGGCGGCCAGGTGCAGGATGGCCCACGGACGATGCGATGCCACGGCCTCGTCGATGCCCGCATGGTCGTTGATATCGAGGCGAATGAACACGAGGTTGGGGTTGGCAGCCTGGTCGACCAGTGCGCGCCCGCCGAAATCGAGCCGATCGACGCCGACTACGCGATACCCGGAGGAAAGCAGCGCGCGGGTCGTCACCGAGCCGATGTATCCGGCCGCGCCCGTGACCAGCACGGTCGGCCTGGCCAGTGGCGCCGATTCGGTTAGGCCGAGCGCGTCTGACGAACCGTTCATGGTAGCTCCCGATGGATTGGGGGGGGCGCAGCATGCTCATTGCATCGTCATCCATGCTCGGCAAGGGCAATGGCGCCGATGAGGTCCTCAAACGGTGCAATGGACAGGCACGCGAAAGCCCGGGCACCTACCGTGACCCGGAAAGGCGCATCGAATTCCGCGTCGATTGGCGTCTGTACCTGGCGCGGATCGACGTGCAGACCGCTGCCGAGCGCCTTAAGGCAGGCCTCCTTCCGCGTCCATACACGATAGAAGGCCAGCAGCCTTTCCTGACAGGTTTGCATGGCGTCGAACGCCCGTCGCTCGCGTTCGCTTAGCGCCTGCCGCAGGGGAAGGTCGTCCACGCCCAGCTGGTCCAGCGTCTCGATATCGGCGCCGACCTCGCGATCGCTCGAGACGGCCATCAACCAGTGCCTGCCGGCATGCGAGAGGCTGAAGCGCAGGTGACACACGTTGGCAAGGTAGGGTTTTCCCTGCGGCGCCGCCCGGATGTCCAGTGCGTCCGGGGGAACGTGCGCGAGCTCGGACAACACGCGTCGGGCGGCCTGCCATGACCCGGCTGACCGGCGAGCCGTCAATCTGCGACGTTCGACCGTGGCCGAAGGCGTCGCCTCATGATCTACGTCTCCCTGCGTCTCGGGCTCGCCGAGATCGGCAAGAAAGATGCGTACGCCGAGCCGCGCGAGCCCGGCATGCGGCCATTCTCGAAGGGCCGTTGGGCTCGGTGCCCCGCCAGTCGAGGGCAGCGGTTCGTTCATCCTCGGCGCCCCTTGGGCGCGTTGTCATAAAACGATTCGGTCAGCGCCGGATTGCGGGCGAGATACTCGCGATACCAGGTGATCGTGCGCTCGACGCCATCGCGCCATTCGGTGTTCGGCGTGTAGCCTATCTGCTCTCGCGCCTTGGAAATATCCGGGCAGCGGCGCGACACCGAGCCCGGATAGGTCGGCGCGTTCTCATACTCGCCCCGGTACCCGAAGAGATCTCCGACATGGCGAACCAACGTCTCGATCGTGATCTCGTCCGTATCGCCGATATGGTAGATCTCGCCCGATCGGCCCTTCTCGAGCGCCGCGATCGTGCCGGCCACCGCATCATCGATGTAGTTGAACGCGCGGGTCTGGTCGTGGCCGTAGATCTTGAACGGCGATTCGCTGTTCGCAAAGCGCTGAGCTAGATGAGGGATCACGTGTTTGAAGCCCATGCGCGGGCCGTAGACGTTGTGGTAGCGCACGATGACGCTGTCGAAGCCGAGTCGGGCGCCGTAATGTATAAAGCCCGACTCGCCAAGCATCTTCGTAATCGCATAGGTGAAGCGCGGGTGCGAGACGTCGCTAACCGTCAGCGGCACGGTCTCCGGCGTGGGGACCTCGCAGTGGAAGGACTCGACCGTACCAGCATAGCACTCGCTTGTCGAAGTGAACAGAGCCCGGGCACAGCCCTTGTCTCTCAGCCATTCGAGAGTGTTGAGGATCAGTGCGGTGTTCATGCGGATGATCTGGTCTGGCATCGAGTTTACGTAATCTACGCCGACGACGGACGCCAGCATGTATACGTCGTCGAAGCGCGGAAGCGTGTCATACGCTGCCGCCGCCGTGAAGTCGCCCGATATGACCTTCACGCCGTGATCCGCCTGCAGCGATGCGACGACCTCGTCCGGCCTGCCGCCGGTGCGTCGGAAGTTGTCGGCGATGGTGACTCGGGCGTCGCCCCGCATCGACAGGGTTCTGGCGATGTTGCTGCCGATGAATCCGGCTCCGCCGAGGATGAGAACGTCTTTCATGATTGGCTCGCTGCGTCAGTGGTCGGCGCCGGCGGACAACGCGCCGCCGCTTTTCGTTGATGGTCGGGTACGGGCTCCGATCCGGTCTGGCAGCCGTCCGCCGTCACCCGGAAAACAGTCGATGGTCAGGCCTCGGCGCCGCTACCCAGCAATCTCACGGTATGCTGCTCGGCAAGGGTGGATCGGTCTTCGCGGCTCATCAGACCGATCGTGTCGAGCACGAAAACGCCGCGGGGATGCGCGGTGAGCCGCGAGACGAGCAGATCGTCTCGGCGATAGCCGGTGTGACCGGTACAGACGACAACGATGTCGGGGTCCGACGCGAGTGCCGTGTCGAGATCCGCGATGGTGTCGACGTTACACTCGCGCCAATGCCCTACGAAGAAATCGTGAACCACGATCTCAGCACCAGCCTCGCGCAGCTGACGATAAAAAGGCTCGACCGGGGAGAAACGCGTGTCGTCGACGTCGCCGCGGTAGGCGGCGCCCAGCAGGAGCACACGGCAAGCGGACAATGGCTTTCCCGTGTACGCACCGCGAAGATGCTCGAACGCTAAATGGGGCATGCGGTCGTTGATGCGCACCCCCTGCTCGCTCTGTGCGAGGCCCTCGGCCGACCCGAAAAGCGTCTTGCGCGACCAGGACGCGAGCAGGGGGTCTTTTGTCAGACAGTAGCCTCCGACCCCCAGCCCCGGCAGCATCATGTTCGCGTGCGTTGGCCGCATGCGGATGGCCTTGACGACCTCGTAGAGGTCGACCCCGGCCTCCTCGGCAAACCGCGACCACTCGACGATGAACGCGATGTTCATCGCCCGATAGGCATTTTCGAGTACCTTGGCCATCTCGGTGGCGTTCGGGCGGTCCAATCGCGTCAGCGGGTACTCGTCGGTGCGTATTATCGTTCGTAGGAATGCCTCTGTTGCGTCGGCGCTGGCCTCGTCGATCCCGGAGTAGACGCGGTAGAAGTTCTGGATCGAATCGACATAATCCGGCCCGGGCATCACGCGCTCGTACGAGTGGCCGACGCGAATGCGGTCGGTTCGCAGGCCGCGTCTATCGATCTCCTCGCAGAGCACCGGGTAAGCGATCCGCTCGCAGGTCCCCGGCGGCACCGTGGTCTCAACGACCACCAGAACATCCTCCCGGCAGTGTCGACCAATGCTTCGCATGGCTTCCCGGAAAGGTCCGATATCGACATCGAAGGCCTGCAGATTCCCTTGGGGATCGGATTCCTTCTGCACGTCGAGATTTATGTCGACGATAATCACGTCGGCGTGCGCGTAGGCGTGAGGATCCCAGGTCGCCAGCAGCACGCCGCGTTCCCGCGCCGAGTCATAAAAGGCCTCTACCTTCGGGTCGGACGAGCGAATGGGTAGCCGGCCCTCGTTGATCGCCCTGATTCGCCGCATGCCGGCCTCGGTCGGCTGGTCCACGCCGATGACGGCATGATCGCCGTTGATGGCGTTGGCGCAGACGAACGACATCACGGAGCCGACGAAGCCAAGGCCCTGTACGGCGACGATCGAGCGGCCCTCCTGTCTCGACACGAAAGCATCGATCGATTCGCGGTCGGTGGCGGTCGTAAGGCTATCCGGGGAGTTCATTGAAAACGTGCCTCGAAGCAATCGAAGGCCTGCCTTAGCGGGCCCTGAGGGCGCGGCAGGCTCGGGAATAGTCGCCAGACCAGGCAGGAACTCGGATTCGCAATCACCCAGACTGTAAGGAAAATCAACAGGAAGTAATTGGCGAGCGACCGGTTGTCAGCGAACCAGCACTCGACCTCCGCCTTGTATGGCGTGAGCACCTCTTCATAGAAGCGGCGCCCGCCGCCGGAGGCTTCGACGATCGATTCCTCGTCGCGAAACAGTATGGACCCGATGCCACTGAGCCCTGGAGGCACGGAGGTCATCTGCTCGCGGCGCTCGGGCGGGAACATTTCGAAGACGCCCTCGGCCTGCGGCCGTGGGCCGATGAGGCTCATGTCG
>JAUIAI010000333.1 GCA_030425615.1 Gammaproteobacteria bacterium | reverse complement strand
TGCATGGAATCATGCGGGTGCGCGGTTTCGTGCAGGACGACGGCCACATCTTCTGCACCGAGGATCAGATCCTGCCCGAGTGCGTTGCCTATACCGAGTTGCTGCAGCGCGTGTACCGCGACTTCGGGTTCGAGGAGATCCTGTACAAGGTCGCCACCCGGCCGGAGAAGCGCGTCGGTACCGACGATCAATGGGACAAGGCCGAACGGGCGTTGATCGAAAGCCTAGAGCGCAGTGGCGCCGTCTTCGAGATCACCGAGGGAGAGGGGGCTTTCTACGGCCCCAAGATCGAGTACACGCTGCGCGATGCCATCGGACGGCACTGGCAGTGCGGCACGATGCAGGTGGATTTCAACATGCCGGGGCGCCTCGGGGCGGAGTATGTGGCCGAGGACAACAGCCGGCAGGTTCCCGTCATGCTGCATCGGGCGATCGTCGGTTCCCTCGAGCGGTTTATCGGCATCCTCATCGAAAATGCCGCGGGGGCCATGCCCGTCTGGCTCGCTCCGGTCCAGGCCGTGGTGTGCACGATCACCGAACAGCAGGCCGACTACGCAGCCGGTGTTGTCGAATCGTTGAAAAAACAAGGGCTTAGGGTCGAGGCCGATTTGCGAAACGAGAAAATCGGCTATAAAATCCGCGAGCACAGCCTTCAGAAGGTGCCTTACGTGCTCGTCGTTGGTGGCAAGGAAGCCTCCGACGGAGCCGTTGCCGTTCGGGCACGCGGCGGTCGTGACCTCGGGCCCATGGCGGTCGAGGCCTTCGCCGAGCGCGCACTCGGCGAAGTGGCGGCCAAGGTCGCCCAGCCGGTCTGAGGGCTTTGGTGTTTTCCTGAATCCACGGAGTTCGACTAATCGCTACATTACGTTCGCATCGCATCAACGATGACATCACCGCGCAGCAGGTTCGCCTGAACGGTGTCGACAACGAGGCCCTCGGGATCATGTCCCTGGCCGAGGCAAAGCGCGCCGCCGAAGCGGCTTCGGTCGATCTGGTCGAGATCGCACCCCAGGCAGACCCGCCGGTCTGCCGGCTCATGGACTACGGCAAGTACAAGTACCAGGAGCAGAAGCGTGCGGCCGAGGCCAGGGCGAAGCAGAAAACCATCCAGGTCAAGGAAGTCAAGTTCCGGCCGCGGACCGAGGAAGGCGACTACCAGGTCAAGATGCGTAATCTGAAACGCTTCCTGGAAGACGGCTACAAGGCCAAGGTCACCATGCGCTTCCGGGGACGCGAGATGGCGCACCAGCGTTTCGGACTGCAGCTGCTGGAGCGGGTGCGCGACGAACTGGTCGAACTGGCCAACGTCGAGGTGATGCCGAAGCTCGAGGGCCGTCAGATGGTGATGGTGCTCGCGCCGCGCAAGAAGAAGTAGGCGCGAACCGATCGTGACCGAGATCATGGGATCGCTCGATTCGAGCGATCCCGGGAGAGGTTTTTCTCTCTCATGACAAGCCGAGCAGGGTGACAAGCGGTGGCCGAAGGGGCCGCCCTCCTGGCGAGGTGATCCAAGAAGGTGGCAATCATGCCCAAGATGAAAACCAAACGCGGCGCTGCCAAGCGCTTCAGGGTCCGCCCGGGCGGCACCATCAAGCGGGGCCAGGCGTTCAAGCGCCACATCCTCACCAAGAAGACCACGAAGAACAAGCGCCAGCTTCGCGGCATGGTCGAGGTCCATGAGTCCGACGTGAAGTCGGTCAAGGCCATGATGCCGTACGCCTGAAGGGGAGCGAGAGATGCCACGAGTCAAACGAGGTGTGACGGCGCGCGCGCGCCACAAGAAGGTCATCGCCGCGGCCAAGGGATATCGCGGTCGCCGGGGCAATGTGTTCCGCGTGGCCAATCAGGCGGTCATGAAGGCTGGTCAGTACGCCTATCGCGACCGTCGCGCGCGCAAGCGTGTCTTCCGCGCGCTCTGGATCACGCGGATCAATGCAGCGGCGCGTGAGCACGGGCTCACCTACAGTGCGTTCATCAACGGACTCACCAAGGCCAATATCGAACTGGACCGCAAGGTCCTCGCAGACATGGCGGTGCATGACAAACCAGGCTTCGGCGCGGTGGTCGAGCGGGTCAAGGCCAGTCTGGCTGCCTGATCGTCACCGATCAGAGCGTCAGCGCCGCTCGAGAGTCGTGCACCGGCCCCCGCGGGGCGGTGCGCGGGTGGCGGCAGGCCGACGGGGCCCGCGCGGAGTGCAACCGTGCGGGCCCTTTTTCATTCGACGGAGGGGAACCGATGGCGACGCAAGTCGACGCCGAAACCTTGTTGAGCGAGGCCGGCGAGGTCATCGCGGCAGCGTCCGACGACGCGGCGCTGGCCAACGCGAAGGCCCGTTACCTGGGCCGTGACGGCGTGCTGACCCGTGAGATGAAGTCTCTCGGCAGGCTGGCGCCTGCCGAGCGCGGGCCGGAGGGCAAGCGGCTCAACGGAATCAAGCAGCGGCTCGAAGCGCTCGTGAACGAGCGCGAGGCAGCGTTGTCGCAGATGCGGCTCGAGCAGCAGTTGGCGGCCGAGGCCGTGGACGTGACGTTGCCCGGCCGCGGGCTGGGAAGCGGGGGACTGCACCCGATCACGCTCACCATCGAGCGCATCGAGCAGATCTTCGGCTCCATCGGGTTCGACGTGGCCGACGGGCCGGAGATCGAAGAGGACTTCTTCAACTTCACAGCCCTGAACACGCCCGAGAATCATCCGGCGCGGTCGATGCACGATACCTTCTACGTCGACTACGGGGACAAGCGCGGCGAAGACGGCGGCTTGTTGCTGCGTACCCATACCAGTCCGATGCAGATCCGTTACGCGCGCTCGCACCAGCCGCCGATCCGGGTGATCGCGCCGGGCCGTACCTATCGGGTGGATTCCGATGCCACGCACTCGCCGATGTTCCATCAGGTGGAGGGTCTGTGGATCGACGACGCCATCAGCCTGACGGATCTGAAGAGCGTGTACGCGGATTTCCTGCGCCGTTTCTTCGAGCGCGACGACATCGAGCTCCGGTTCCGACCGTCCTACTTCCCGTTCACGGAACCTTCGGCGGAGATCGACATGCGTTTCGGCGACGGTCCGCTGGCCGGGCGCTGGTTGGAGGTTTCCGGAGCCGGACAGGTTCATCCCCAGGTCGTGCGCAACATCGGCCTGGATCCGGAGCGCTATATCGGCTTCGCCTTCGGCTCGGGCATCGAGCGGTTGGCCATGCTGCGTTACGGCATTGGCGATCTGCGCCTGTTCTTCGACAACGATCTGCGCTTCCTGCAGCAATTCTCGCGTTGACATGAGAGTTCCCGAGCGCTGGTTGCGCGCCTATTGCAACCCGTCCTGGTCCAGCCCGGAGCTGGCCGAACGTCTGACCATGGCCGGCCTCGAAGTCGAGGAGTCCGAAACCTACGCGCCCGCGTTCAGCGGGGTCGTGGTCGCCGAGATCGTTTCGACGCGTCCTCATCCGAATGCGGACCGGCTCAAGCTTTGCGAGGTGAACACCGGCGAAGGCTCGGTCGAGATCGTCTGCGGTGCGCCGAACGCGGCGGCCGGAATGCGGGTTCCCTGTGCCTTGCCGGGTGCCGTGCTGCCCGGCGGCTTCGAGATCAGACCGGTGAAGATGCGTGGCGTCGAGAGCGGGGGAATGCTCTGCTCCGCGCGTGAACTGGGGCTGTCGGAGGACCATTCGGGCCTGATGGCGCTTGCTTCGGATGCGGTCGTCGGAGCAGACCTGCGCGAGGCACTCGGTCTGGATGAGCCCATCCACACGCTCAAGCTCACTCCCAACCTCGGCCATTGTCTGAGTATGGTTGGCGTGGCACGGGAAGTGTCGGCTCTCAGCGGGGCGAGTCTCACGGTGCCTTCCTTCGAACCGGTCAAGCCCGAGCACGACGAGGTGCTGCCGGTCACGATCGAGAACACCGATCTGTGCGGCCGGTTCTCAGGCCGGGTGATCCGTGGCGTGAACGCGCGAGCGAGCACTCCCCATTGGATCCGGGAGCGCCTCGAGCGTGCGGGGCAGCGCTCCATCTCGGCGCTCGTGGACATCTCGAACTACGTGATGCTGGAACTGGGACGGCCGTCCCACATCTTCGATCGCGATCGTATCCGGGGCGGCCTGACGGTCCGCTGGGCGCGCAAGGGTGAATCTCTGGAACTCCTCAACGGCCAGACGGTCACGCTCGATCCGCGCTTCGGCGTGATCGCGGACGAGGAGGCCATCGAGAGTCTGGCGGGCATCATGGGTGGGGAATCGAGCGCGGTAGACGATGAAACCAGCAACATCTACGTCGAGGCGGCCTTCTGGTGGCCGGAAGCCGTCGCGGGGCGCTCGCGGCTGCTGAATTTCTCGACCGATGCCGGGTACCGCTTCGAGCGGGGCGTGGACGCGGCGACGACTGTCGAGCATATCGAGTACCTGACGCGTCTCATTCTCGATGTCTGCGGAGGCAGCCCGGGTCCCATCGACGACCAGGCGCCCGCGATCCCGCACCGCGAGCCTGTTCGTCTGCGTCTGGAGCGTGCACGCCGCGTGATCGGCACGGAGATCGACGATGCCTCGATCGTCGACGCGCTTGCGAGGCTGGGGCTGGAGGCGGTCGGGCGTGACCAGGAGTCGGTCACGGTCGACGTTCCCAGCCACCGCTTCGACCTCCGGATCGAGGAGGATCTGATCGAGGAGGTCGCCCGGGTCTACGGATATC
>JAUIAI010000332.1 GCA_030425615.1 Gammaproteobacteria bacterium | reverse complement strand
GCGGCGACGACTGGATCTCGGTGGCCCAGAGCATGAGGGCCTACCTTCGTTTCTCCCTCCTGGGCGGTGTCATCGGGGAGCAGATCCGCCGGCTCGGCTTCGGCGCAAGGGTGCACACCGTGCTCGACGGCGATGTGCTGCAGCCTCCGTTGCTGCTGCTTTCCGGGCTCGGCGAGGTCAGCCGGATCGGCGAGGTGATCCTGAATCCGTTCCTGGGTCCCCGCCTGAAGAGCGGCACGGTCAGCACCGACATGCCGATGACGTTCGACAAGCCCGTCGATTTCGGTCTGCAGCGCTTCTGCGAAGGGTGCAACAAGTGCGCGCGCGAGTGTCCGTCCGGGGCAATCACGGCCGGCCCCAAGCTGATGTACAACGGTTACGAGATCTGGAAGTCCGACGCCGAGAAGTGCGCGCGCTACCGCATCACGAACCAGGGGGGCGGCATGTGCGGCCGCTGCATGAAGACCTGCCCGTGGAATCTGGAAGGCATCCTGGCGGACCAGGCGTTTCGCTGGATGGCGATGAACCACCCGGAGCGCGCGCCGCTGCTCGCCGGTCTGGACGACGCCCTCGATCGCGGCGACATCAATCCGCGCAAGAAGTGGTGGTGGGACATCGAACTCGACCGGGCGACCGGCGGCTACGTCCGCGCGAAACAGACCCACGCCCGGGGCCTCAACAAAGGGCTCAGGCTGCGCTACGAGGACCAGACGCTGGCCGTCTATCCGGCCGACCGCATGCCGCCGCCGTTTCCGGTGGCGTTCCCGGTCGACCGGGAGGAGGGCATCGCCCGTTACCGTTCGCTGCTGACGCCGGCCGAGTACCGGCGCCGCCTCGCGGAAGGCCGGACACAGGGACTGGCACCGCGCTTCGAGATGCCCGCCGGTGAACCGCCGGTGTTCCCCGTGTCGCTGGTCCGGCGGGAGGAGATGGCCGCCGACGTCGTGCGCTACGAGTTCGAAGCGGTGGACGGCGGCGAGCTGCCGCCGTTCGAGCCGGGCGCGCACATCGAGGTCGTCATCGCGCCCGAATACCTGCGTCAGTACAGCCTGGCCGGCGACCCGGCCGATCGTGGCCGCTACGTGCTCGGCGTGCTGCGCGAGCCGCTCGGGCGGGGGGGCTCGAACCTGATGCACCGGGCATTCCGGCCGGGCAAGCGGGTGTTCATCAGCCGCCCGATCAATCACTTTCCCCTGGCGGGCGGCGAGGGGCGTTGCCTGCTGTTCGCCGGGGGCATCGGTGTGACACCGCTGCTGACCATGGCGCACGCGCTGCACCGTGAGGGCCGACCTTTCGAGCTCCACTACAGCATCGCGAGCCGCGCCGGCGCGGGTTTCCTGAATGATCTCGCGGCCGCACCCTGGGCCGACCGGGTGCACCTGCATGTGAAGGACGAAGGCACGCGCGCCGATCTGGCGGCGATCGTGCCGTCGTACGTGACCGGCGATCACCTCTACACGTGCGGTGCCCAGCGATACATGGATGCGGTGTTCGAAGTGGCGCGGCGGCGGGGCTGGCCCGACGAGGCGTTGCACAACGAGTACTTCAGCGTACCGGAGGACCCGGACCGGATCGATCAGCCGTTCGTGCTGCGGCTGGCGAAGTGCGGGTTCGATGTCGAGGTCGCCGCGGGGCAGAGTGCCACCGACGCGCTCGAGGCGGCGGGCATCGTCATCGACGTGAAATGTTCGGACGGCATCTGCGGGGTGTGCGCGGTCGACTACGACGCGGCTGCCTCGGACGAGATCGAACACCGGGATTTCGTGCTGAGCCGTGCCGAGCGCGAGCGCCGCGTGATTCTCTGTTCGTCGCGGTGCGCCCGGGCCGGGGGCGTGATGGCGGTCGATCTGTGAACGCCGCTGCGGCGAGCGCGCCGCGGGTGCCCCGTCGTGTGCTGCCGGTCATCGTGCTGGCCCAGTTGTGTGGCGCCTCCCTCTGGTTCGCGGGCAACGCCATCGTCCCGGCGCTGGAGCAGCGCTGGTCGCTCTCGGGACCCCAGGCGGGTCTGCTGCTGGGCGGGGTCAACGCGGGTTTCATCGTTGGGACCCTAGTGTACGCGCTGTTCCTGGTCGCGGACCGCTTTCGCGCGCGGCGGGTCTTCCTGGCCAGCGCCGTTCTCGGCGCCCTGGCCAATGCCGGGATACCGGCACTGTCCGGGAGCTACGAGGCGATGCTCGTCAGCCGCTGGCTGGTCGGTTTCTTCCTGGCCGGTATCTACCCGGTGGGCATGCGCATCGCAACCGACTGGTACCGCCACGGGCTGGGTGCCGCTCTCGGTCTGCTGGTCGGTGCGCTCGTGTTCGCGACCGCGCTGCCGCATGCCGTCCGGGCCGCAGGCATCGGGCTGCCGCCGGAGACGGTCCTGAACTGGCTTTCGGTGCTCGCGATCTGCGGCGGTCTGGCCATGGTCGTGTTCGTCCCCGACCCGCCCGGAAGGGAGGCCGCACACCGGGCCGGGTCCCGCGCGGGGCTCGACGTTCGCGCGCTCACCGTGATCTGGCGCGATCCGCGCGTGCGCGCCTCGGCCTTCGGCTACTTCGGGCACATGTGGGAGCTCTACGCGATGCTCGCGTTCACCCCGTTGATCATCGCCACCTATCTCCACACGGGCATCACCGCGGGCGTATCGATGCTGAGCTTCGTCGTGATCGCCGCCGGCAGCGTGGGCTGTGTCGTCGGCGGCCTGGTCGCCCGGCGTGCCGGCAGCGCAAGGGTGGCCGTCGTGCAACTGGCTCTCAGCGGGATCTGCTGCCTTCTCGTTCCGTGGATGATGGCGGCACCCTGGTGGCTATTCGCGATCTGGATGCTGCTCTGGGGTACGGTGGTGTCCGGGGATTCGCCGCAGTTCAGCACCCTGACCGCACTCAATGCGCCGCCGGCGGTCGTCGGCAGCGTCCTGACCCTGGTGAACTGCATCGGATTCGCGATCAGCGTCACGACCATCCAGGGCGTGGCCTGGTGGCTCGAGCGCGGAACGCTCGAGCAGGTGTTGCCATGGCTGGCCGTGGGCCCGCTCGTCGGGCTCTGGGCGATGCGCCCGCTACTCAGGCGGCCGTGACGCCCGGCCGGACCTGACCGAAGGATAGGCATGAAGCGCAAGGAACCCGCCCCGGAGGCGGGCAAGGGCAATGCCGCGCTGGTGGACGCGCTGGTCGCCGAGGGAACGTTGCGAACGCCGCGCATCGAGGCGGCGTTCCGGGCGATGGACCGTATCAGGTTCGTGCCGTCCGGGCAGATCGCCCACGCCTACGAAGACCGCCCGCTGTCGATCGGCCACGACCAGACGATCTCGCAGCCGTTCACCGTGGCCTTCATGCTCGAGAGGCTGTCGCCGTGCCCCGGAGATTCGGTACTCGATGTCGGCTCGGGATCGGGCTGGACGACCGCACTGCTGGCCCACATCGTGGGCCCCTCGGGCCGCGTGATCGGCACCGAGCTCGTGCCCGAGCTTGTGGAGTTCGGCCGGGCCAATCTCGCTTCGGCCGGTGTGACCCGGGCACGGATCGAGCCTGCAGGAGCGGTGGTCGGACGGCCTGACGACGCGCCGTTCCAGCGCATCCTGGTGTCCGCCGGCAGCGAGGACATCCCGGCCGATCTGGTCGGACAACTCGCCCCCGGCGGCGTGATGGTGATCCCGGTGAGAGGGGCGATCCTGGTCGTCACCAAGGGACCCGACGGCGTACTGGAAGTGGAGTCGCACGAAGGGTTCGCCTTCGTACCGCTGCTCGCTGCGCGCTGAGCCCGTGGGATGGCAACCGCCGCCGGGAGAATCAGATCCGCAGGGTCCGCCGGGGCAGCGGCGGTGACGCATCGATGTCCGGGTCGGTGATGCCTGCGGCGATGCGCCCCGAGGCTGCGCGTATCCCGCCCGTTCCGGGGGCGCCGCCGGATCCGTCGCACGGCTCCTGTTGGTTGGGCCGGGCACTCGATCGCACACAATCCCGGCCCGCTGCCTTGGCCTCGTACAACGCGCGATCGGCGGAAACGATCTCCCGCCCGAGGTCTTCCCGGCGGTCGCACACGCTGATGCCCGCGGAGAACGTCACTTGCAGTCCCGGACAGAGGTCGTCCCAGCACACGCTGCCCAGCCGATGTCGCAGCGCGTCGAGCACCGCGCCCGGGGCCCGGCCGCCGCCCAGGGGGCCGATCAGCAGGAACTCCTCGCCGCCCCAGCGGGCGACCAGTTCATCGGGAGCGGCGGCCTCCACTGCGACCGCCGCGAACCGGCGCAGCACCTCGTCGCCGCACGAATGGCCCAGCGAATCGTTGATTCGCTTGAAGTGGTCCAGATCGAGCAGGGCAATCCCCAGTCTGCCGCCCAGGGGGCTGGCGGCGTCCGCCCCGCGGACCTGCTCCAGTATCGCGCGTCGGTTCAACAAGCCCGTCAACTCGTCACGGGTCGCGAGTTCCTGAATGTGTCGTACCTGATGCTGCAGGCGTTGCCGCAGACGGCCGATCTGGACGGACAGCGCCGTGCATGCCGCCAGCACGACCAGCAGGAAGACGAAGTGCGTGACTTCCACGCGGGGCGGATAGGCCGCGGGATCGGAGACCGCTTTCCAGGCCATGACGGTGGCGATCATCGTGAGACCGGACGCCGAGAGCAGGGCGGTCGTCCGCGGCTTGAGTGCGAAGACGCTGTAGAGGGTGACGAGCAACAGGATCAGGAGCACTGCGCCCCG
>JAUIAI010000331.1 GCA_030425615.1 Gammaproteobacteria bacterium | reverse complement strand
GGATCGCCGGCAGATTGACCGTGGCCGCGCCCATCAGCATGGCGGGAGTGGTCTTGTCGCAGCCGCCCGTCAGCACGACCCCGTCCAGCGGGTAGCCGTGCAGCACCTCGACGAGCGACAGATAGGCCAGGTTGCGGTCGAGCATCGCCGTGGGACGTTTGGCGGTCTCCTGGATCGGGTGCGCCGGGAATTCCATCACCAGCCCGCCGGCGGCCACGATGCCTTCACGCACCCGCTTGGCGAGCTACAGGTGGTGGCGGTTGCAGGGGGATAGGTCCGAGCCGGTCTGGGCGATGCCGATGATCGGCCGGCCCGACTGCAACTCCTCGCGGGTGAGGCCGTAGTTGAGGAAGCGCTCGATGTAGAGCGCGTTCATCTCGATGTTGTCGGGGTTGTTGAACCACTGCTGGGAACGCAGGCGTCGGGTGCTCATGCGGGGGGTCTCCGGTGACTGTTCGGGCCCGCGCGCCAGGGCGGGCGGGCCGGGCGCCCCGGGCCTGGCGTGCACGCCGGCCGGGCGGGGGGCCGGAGCGCAGTATAGCCAGCCGGAGAGCGACGCCGCCCGTGGTAATGTCCGGCCTGTCTGCCACTCTCCCGACTCTTCCGCGTGGAAGCGCTGCCGCTCTGGGCACAGATCCTGATCCTGGTTGCCCTGCTGATCGGCTCGGGGTTCTTTTCGATCTCCGAGATCAGCATGATGGCCATGAACCGGTACCGGCTCAGCCACATGGTCAAGGAGGGCCGGCGCAGCGCGCGCCGTGCCAGCGCCCTGCTCGACGACACCGAGGGGTTGCTGGGCACCATCCTCATCGGCAACAACATCGTCAATGCCGCGCTCACGGCGATCGTCACGTCGCTGGCGATCCGGGCCTTCGGCAACAACGACACGGTGGTGCTCACCGCCACCGTGGTCGTGGCGGTGCTGATCATCCTCTTCTGCGAGATCGGGCCCAAGGTGGTGGGCGCCACCTACCCGGAGAAGGTCGCCCTGCCCGTCAGCCTGCCGCTGACCGGACTGCGCCGGGTGATGTACCCGTTCGTTTGGCTGGCCAACCACGTGGTGCTGGCCGTGCTGAGGATGCTCGGACTCTCGGTCGGTGAGGGCAAGGGCACGGCCCTGTCGCGCGAGGAGTTCCGCAGCGTGGTGGCCGAATCGAGCACGCTCGTGCCCAGCAAGCACCGCTCCATCCTGCTCAATCTGTTCGACCTCGAGAACATCACCGTCGACGACGTGATGGTGCCGCGCCAGCGGATCGAGGCCATCGACCTGGACGCGGACGAGGAGACCTGGCGCGAGCAGCTGCGCACCTGCTATCACAACAAGCTGCCCGTGTTCGAGCGTCAGATCAACCGCATCGTCGGCATCCTGCACGTGCGCCAGGCACTCACGCTGCTGCACCGTGACAGCTTCACCGCGGACGACGTGCGCGAACACCTTTCTCAACCCTACTTCGTGCCCAGCGGCACGCCGGTGTTCACCCAGCTTCAGTTCTTCCAGGAGCACAAGCAGCGCTTCGCGCTGGTCGTGGACGAATACGGCGAGCTCCAGGGCCTCGTCACGCTGGCCGACATCATCGAGGAGTTCGTCGGCGAGATCACCACGACCGTCCCGGGTCGAGACGGCGGGCCTTACTGGGACGACCAGGGCAGGACCCGGGTCGAGGGCTCCGGCTCGCTGCGCGAGCTGAACCGGCGGCTGGGCGTTTCGTTCCCGCTGGGCGGCCCGAAGACGCTGAACGGGCTGCTGCTGGAGACGCTCGAGCAGATGCCGGACGCGCCGGTGAGCGTGCGCTTCGGCGACGTCGTCGTCGAAGTCATGCAGGTCGAGGGCCGTGCCATCCGCTCGGTCACCCTGCACCGGGTCCTTTCGCGCGGGCCCGGGCAGAGCGACCCGCCCTGACACCGGGGCCTGCGGCAGGCGGGCAGAGTCTCCGGCACAGCCGCGGCGCGGCCACGACGGGGATCCGCCGGATCTGCTCTGAACAGCCGCACCCGGCGTACCGGCGCCGGCCCCGCGACGCGGTATGCCGTCCGTCCGTGCGGCAGCGTCCGTTCGTCCGCCAGGATGACAGTGCCCCTCCGAATGCGGCCGCCGCTATCGCATCATCCGTCCTGACCCATAAGAACTTCTCTTCCCAGGGAACGGACAGCAATGTCAGCGACAGCCAATCAATCCGGTGGTGGCGGTCAGGCCACGCTCGAGGGCCTGGGCCGCGCCCTTGTCCAGCATCGCGTGATGCGGGTGGACCAGGCCATGGCCGTGCAGAAGGAGGCCATCGAGGCCAGGACGCCGTTCGTGGACGCGCTCATCGCCGGCGGCCACCTCAAGGCGGCCGAGCTCGCCAAGTTCGCCTCGCAGGCGTTCGGCCATCCGCTGCTCGATCTGGCCGCGCTGGACATGGCGAACCTGCCCAAGGATCTGCTCGACTCGAAGCTCGCGCATGAGACCCGCGTGGTGCCGCTGGGCAAGCGGGGCAACAAGATCTCCGTCGCGCTGTCCGATCCCACCGACTTCCAGATGCTGGACCGGATCAAGTTCTCGGCCCAGGCCGGTGTGGACGTGATCGTCGTCGAGCACGACAAGCTGCTCAAGTTCATCGAGGCCAATTCCCGGAGCACGAGCGACAAGCTCAGCGATCTGGCCGACGACGATCTAGACGTCGATGTCGTCCAGGACGACGGCAGTTCGAACAACGCGGACGCGGCCGCCGAGGTCGACGACGCGCCGATCGTAAAGTTCCTGCAGAAGGTGCTGATGGACGCGATCCAGATGGGCGCGTCCGACATCCACATGGAGCCGTACGAGAAGTTCTACCGGATCCGCTTCAGGATCGACGGCGAGCTGCGCGAGATCGCGCAGCCGCCCGTCGCGATCAAGGAGAAGCTCGCCTCGCGCATCAAGGTCATCTCGCGCCTGGACATCTCCGAGAAGCGCGTGCCGCAGGACGGTCGGATGAAGCTCGTGCTCTCGGGCAACCGGGCGATCGACTTCCGGGTATCGACGCTGCCGACGCTGTTCGGCGAGAAGATCGTGATGCGTATTCTCGATCCGTCGTCGGCCAAGCTGGGCATCGATGCGCTCGGCTACGACCCGGAGCAGAAGGAGGCGCTGCTCGAGGCCGTGCATCGTCCGTACGGCATGGTGCTCGTCACCGGCCCCACCGGCTCCGGCAAGACCGTTTCGCTCTACACCTGCCTGAACATCCTGAACGAGCCGGGCGTGAACATTGCCACGGCCGAAGACCCGGCCGAGATCAACCTGCCCGGGATCAACCAGGTCAACGTCAACGACAAGGCGGGCCTGACCTTCGCGGCCGCGCTGAAGTCGTTCCTGCGTCAGGATCCGGACGTCATCATGGTCGGCGAGATCCGGGATCTGGAAACCGCGGACATCGCGATCAAGGCTGCCCAGACCGGTCACATGGTGATGTCCACGTTGCACACGAACGACGCGCCCACCACGCTGACACGTCTGATGAACATGGGGGTGGCACCATTCAACATCGCCTCCTCCATCATCCTGATCACCGCGCAGCGGCTGGGCCGCCGGCTCTGCTCGTGCAAGGAGCCGCACGAGCTGGACGACGAGGCACTGCTCAAGGCCGGCTTCCGGGAGTCCGATCTCGACGGCAGCTGGCAGGCCTACAAACCGGTCGGCTGCGATCGCTGCTCGGGCTCGGGCTACAAGGGCCGGGTCGGCATTTACCAGGTCATGCCGATCAGCGAGGAGATCCAGCGAATCATCCTCAGCAACGGCACGGCGATGGACATCGCCGCCCAGGCCGAGCGCGAAGGGGTCAACGATCTGCGCCGCTCCGGCCTGATCAAGGTCATGCAGGGGCACACCTCTATCGAGGAAGTGCTCGGCGTCACGAACGAGTAAGCACGGGCATAGGCCCGGAGGTCCGAATCCATGGCGAGTAGCGCAACCGCATCCAAGAGCACGATGTCCGGAGACCGGAAGAGAGCCGCCGGCAAGCCGCGTCCCAAGCCTGAGGCCACCTACGCCTGGGAAGGACGGGATCGCGCCGGCAAGCGGATCACGGGCGAAATGCGGGCGGCCGGCGAGACGATCGTGCAGGCGACCCTACGCCGTCAGGGCATCACGCCGGTGAAGGTCACCAAGCGCCGCGCCAAGCGGGGCAAGAAGCTCACCGAGGCGGACATCACCCTGTTCACGCGCCAGCTCGCCACGATGATGAAATCGGGCGTGCCGTTGCTGCAGTCGTTCGAGATCGTCGCGCGTGGCGCCGAGAACGCGTCGGTGGCGAAGCTGTTCACCGATATCAAGGGCGACGTGGAAACCGGTACCGCACTCTCACAGGCTTTCCGCAAGTACCCGCTCTACTTCGACAATCTGTTCTGCAACCTCGTGGGCGCCGGTGAGGCCGCCGGTATCCTGGACGACCTCCTGGATCGTCTGGCAACCTACAAGGAGAAGATGCAGGCCATCAAGAGCAAGATCAAATCCGCGCTGTTCTATCCCACCGCGGTGCTCGTCGTGGCCTTCGTCGTCGTGGCGGTGATCATGCTGTTCGTGGTGCCCGCGTTCAAGGACGTGTTCGCGAATTTCGGCGCCACCCTGCCCGCGCCCACACTGGCCGTCATCGCCATGTCGGACTTCTTCGTCGAGTACTGGTACCTGATCTTCGGCGGCATCGGCGGCGGCATCTACTTCTTCAT
>JAUIAI010000330.1 GCA_030425615.1 Gammaproteobacteria bacterium | reverse complement strand
GGGCGCAGCAGCGTGTTCCACGAGGGCTTCTTCGATGCGGAGGCGAGGCTCTGGGCCGGGGAGCGACTGGCGGTCACGACGCAGCAGGCCATGTGGCATCGTGACTGAGCATCCCCGCCGATCCCCTCCCGCACCCCGCTGACCGCCACCATGGCCGCTTCCAGCCTGCTCGCACTCATCGACGACATCGCGACGCTGCTCGACGACGTCTCGGTGCTCACCAAGGTCGCGGCCAAGAAGACGGCCGGGGTTCTCGGTGACGATCTCGCGGTCAATGCCGAGCAGGTCACGGGCGTGCGTGCGGATCGTGAACTTCCCGTCGTCTGGGCGGTCTTCAAGGGCTCGGTCCTCAACAAGCTGATCCTCGTGCCCGCCGCGCTGGCCATCAGCGTGTTCATCCCCTGGCTGATCACGCCGCTGCTGATGCTCGGGGGGCTGTTCCTGTGCTACGAGGGCTTCGAGAAGGTGGCGCACCGGTTTCTGCACTCGCGCGACGAGGACGAGCGCGAGCACGAGGCGCGGCTCGAAGCGGTGGCCGACGAGCAGGTCGACATGGTCGCTTTCGAGAAGGACAAGGTGCGCGGCGCCATCCGCACGGACTTCGTGCTCTCGGCCGAAATCATCGTGATCACGCTCGGCACCGTGAGCGGCCAGCCGTTCGCCATGCAGGTCGCCGTGGTTTCGGTCATCGCGGCGGTGATGACGATCGGCGTCTACGGGCTGGTGGCGGGGATCGTCAAGCTCGACGACCTCGGCCTGCATCTGGCGGGCCGCGAGGGCGGATTCTCCCAGGCGCTCGGCCGCGGCGTTCTCTGGCTGGCCCCCAGGTTGATGAAGTTCCTGTCGGTGGCCGGCACCGTCGCGATGTTCCTCGTCGGCGGGGGCATCCTGGTTCACGGCATACCGGGTGCCGAGGCCTGGCTGCACGAGATGATGGTGCACGTGTCCGGCGCGGCCGGCCAGGCGGGAGCCGCGATCGCCGCCATCGGACCCATGCTCGCCAACGGCGTGCTCGGCGTGCTGGCGGGTGCCGTGGTCGTGAGCGTCGTCGGTGCCGTGTCCAGGCTTCGCGGCGCGAGCGCATAGACTGCGGTCACCGGATCGTGACTTTGCGGCCGCGTCGGAGGCCGTGTCCGACCGCCGCGTGAGGAGAAGGTCTTGAGCAGATTCACCGCCCGTCGTGCGCGCATGCGAGAGCTGCTCGCGTCAGACGGCTGTTATTTCCCGGCATCGGTGCACGATCCGGTGTCGGCGCGCATTGCCGAGGATCTCGGCTTCGAGATCGGCATGTTTGCGGGGTCGGTCGCATCGCTCGCCGTGCTCGGCGCGCCGGATCTGATCGTGCTCACGCTCACGGAGTTCGCCGAACAGGCCCGCCGAATCTGCCGCGCGGGCGGTCTGCCGCTCCTAGTCGATGCCGACCACGGGTACGGCAATGCACTGAACGTGATGCGCACGGTCGAAGAACTGGACACGGCGGGGGTGGCCGCACTCTCCATCGAGGACACGGAGCTGCCCCGCCGGTTCGGTGCCGGTGAAACGGTCACGCTGCTGTCCGTGGAAGAAGGCGCGGGCAAGATGCGCGCGGCAGTCCGGGCGCGCGGTGCCTCCGGCCCGCTGATCGCGGGCCGCACGAGCGCGGCCGGTATCACGGGCGTGGACGATGCGATCGCGCGTGCCACCGCCTATGAGCAGGCCGGAGTCGACGCCGTCTTCCTCGTGGGTGTCAGGACGCGGGAGGATCTCGACAGGATCGCCGACGCCCTTCATCTGCCGTTGATTCTCGGCAGTGCCGGCAAGGACCTGATGGACAGGGGTTATCTCGCTTCGCGCGGCGTGCGCGTCTGTCTGCAGGGGCATCAGCCCTTCGCCGCGGCGACCCGCGCGCTCTATGTCACGCTCAAGCATCTGCGCGACGGCGGCGATCCCGCGGCGCTCGCGGACCTCGCCGGCCCCGATCTGACGCGTGCGGTGAGCCGCGCAGACGACTACGACGACTGGCTCGCGCGTTTCATGTCCTGAGCCGGACCGACGGCGGCCCCCCGCTGCGCATTACGCGGCCACGGTATCCCTGACGTCAACCGGTGCTTCACCGAACCCGAGTGGCGACTCGGCACCGATGCCCTGGATCGCATCGAGCAGTTGCGTGACGAGGGTGCGCCGCGTGGCGTGGTCGCTCCGGCGTCCGCGGGCGTCGGTCCTGGCGCGAAACAGCGTCACCGACAGCGCGTCCCACGGGAGTACCCGGGGCTGACCGGCGCCTGGCGACGGAACCCCTCCGATGGGGTTCAGGTGCACGACGTGCGGCGAGGGGAGGCGCCTCAGACGATCGAGCGCCGCCTGCACGGACGGCACGGCCTCGAGTCGGACGTGCAACGGAGACAGCGCGATTTCGAGTAGACGGGGAAGGCCGGGGTTCTCTTCGACGAGGAGCACCTGGCACGGCTGGCTTCGGCGGACCGCGCGGGTCTCGGGGACATGGCGGGGGAAGGGGAGGCCGGGCACGGGGCGGCCGTGATCGCCGTGTTTTCTCATCTTTCGCTCCAGGGTTCCGCGGCACCTCGTTTCGGGGTCCGCAAGCCCGATCTCTTCGGGCGTTCGTCGATCTCCGGCGAGGATTCCAGCAGGGCGGCCGGACCCGGATGGATCTCGACGGGCGAACGGCGTCCGGAGACGGCCGGGCGGCGGATGGCGGCCGGCACCCGGCGGGACGGGATCAGCGCGTCGACGCGGCCGCGGCCACCGTGGTGGCGGCGATCCAGCCGCCGGCGACCGCGCTCAGCAGGCCGTTGCCGGACAGATAGCCCCAGACGCGGTCGCCCGAGACGCCCCGGGCGGCGCCGCCGGCGGCGAGTACATTTGGCAGGCAGGCGCCGTCGGGCCGCAGGACACGGCAGGCCTCGTCCACCGTCAGACCGCCCTGGGTGTGGAACAGGGCGCCGGTCACCCGCACCGCGTACAGCGATTCGCCCAGCGACGACGCGAAGCGGCGGCCGAAGGCATCCGGTTCGCCGTCGGCGGCCCGTGCCCGTGTCTCGCCAAGGCTCGCCCTCAGGGTCGTGCCGTCCATTCCCAACCGTTGCGCGAGCGTTTCAGCGTCGGGCGCACCCGTGACTGCGCCGGCACGTTCCGCCTCGCGAAAGTCCGGGAACGTCCGGGCCAGGGCCAGCAGGCGCTCGTCGAAGACGTTCCAGGCGATTCCGCCCGGCTGGCTCAGGACCTCGACGGCCGCCTCCGAATAGCCGCCGCTCTCGTCGTGGAAGCGCTCGCCGCGTGCGTTCACCTGGACCCCGCCCTCGGTCATGAGCGCCCAGGTAATCAGCGTGCCGTGCGGATCCGCCCAGGAGCCGTGCCCCTGGTATCCGGACAGGTCCGCGGTGGCTGCGCCCAGTGCCTCTCCCCAGTCGAGCGCGCTGCCGTCATTGCCGGTATGCCCGGCGAACACGGCGTCGCGCATCTCCGGGATCAGGCGCGCCACCCGCTCCCGGTCTCCGCCGTAGCCGTTGCACGCCAGCAGCAGGTGTTCGCAGCCGATCGTCTCGCGCGAGCCGTCCGGTCGTCGCACGGCCACGGCCTGCACGCGCGCCCCGGGCGCCGCGAGCAACGTATCCGCGTGCGCTTCGGTGAGCACCGTGATGCCCGCCTCCTCGACGGCGCGCAGGAGCCGGTCCATGAGCGCCCGCCCCGTTCGTTCGGGCACGGCATGCATGCGCCGGCGGGAATGGCCGGGATAGGTGAACCCGTCCAGCAGTTCGAACGGGATCCCCGCGGCGCTCCCGAGCCAGTCGACGGCCGGTCCGATGGCCCGCGCGTATGCCCGGGTGAGCCGGGCGTCGTTCCGGCCGCCGGCCTTGGCCGTGATGTCGGCGACGAAGGTCCCGACCGAGTCCTCGACACCGGCGGCGGTCTGCACGGCCGTTGCGCACGCCGGGATGAAACCCGACGAGAGGGCGGTGGAACCGGAGGGCAGCGCGTCCCGTTCGAGCACGACGGATTCGATTCCGAAGAACCGGGCGCGAAGCGCGGCCACGAGCCCGCAGGCGCCGGCGCCGACGATCAGCAGGGGGACGGTTGCCGCCGGGGCGGGACCGACCGCACCGTCCAGCCAGCGGACTACGGCCATGGTTCAGCCGTTCAGCGCCGCGGCGAGCGAGGCGCAATCCGAGATCCGAGCGATGCTGCCGAGGTCGGCGATCGCGGCGTCGTGTACTTCCTGCCGGAACGCGGCGCAGGCATCCGCGACGACGGTCACCCCGTACTCGCGCAGATGCGCGTCGCGCACCGTGCTGGCCACCCCGCCCTGGGTGACGATTCCGGCGACCCAGACGGTGTCGATGCCCGCATGACGCAGCACCCAGTCGAGCTGGGTGTTGAAGAAGGCGGAGTAGGCGACCTTGTCGACGTTCACGTCGACGAGGTCGGCCAGTTCGTCGACCACGGCCTGTCCACGGCTGCCCGGCGCGAAATCCCCGTCGCGCAGGAAGGGACGAAGGCTGTGCAGATGGGGCGCGATCATCGCGTGTCCGCCGGCATCCGGCCAGAGGGTGAAGCGGCTGGCGACCACCAGACCGCCCGCCTGTCCGAGCGCGACGGCGAGCGGCCGCAGCCGGGCAGGCAGCGCTGCCATGCCGTCGTGCGCCTGGCCCCCGCGCGCATAAGCGCCTTCGGGGTGAAGGAAGTCGTTCTGC
>JAUIAI010000329.1 GCA_030425615.1 Gammaproteobacteria bacterium | reverse complement strand
CTGGGCCAGGCCGCACCCGGACCGAACCTGATCTACGTCCCGCTGCTGGGCTTCGAAGTCGCGGGCCTGCCGGGCGCCCTGCTCGCTCTGGCCGGATTCCTGCTGCCGTCGGGCCTCGCGGTCGTCACGGTTTCCAGGCTGGGCACCACCTACGCCGACCGCCGTTCGGTTCGCGCCTTCCGGGCCGGCGTGCCCCCCGTGAGTCTCGGCCTGCTGCTGGCCGCCGGCTGGCTGATCGCTCCGTCCGCCGAGCCCTGGCCACTGTTGCTGCTCACGCTCGGAGCGATGCTCATCAGCTGGCGCACGCGCGTGCACCTGCTCTGGCTGGTCCTGGCCGGCGGTGTGGGCGGCGCCTTGCTGGCCGGCGGGTGAGTCCGCAGCCCTCGTCCGCGGAAGCACCCATAATCCCGGTTTGAAGGAAGTGTGCGCCGGCGCCGACGCCGCGGCGGCGGACACCCGTGAAAGCGTTCCGAGGAGACTCCTGGTCATGGCCGACCACGATTTCATCATCGTCGGCGCCGGCTCCGCCGGCTGCGTGCTGGCGAACCGCCTGAGCGCCGACGGCCGGCACTCCGTGCTGCTGCTCGAGGCAGGCCCGCGCGACACGAACCCTTGGATCCACATCCCACTCGGCTACGGCAAGCTGTTCACGGACAAGCGCGTGAACTGGGCCTACGAATCGGAGCCGGAGCCGGCCCTGAACGGGCGCCGGGTCTTCACGCCGCGCGGAAAGGTGCTGGGCGGATCTTCGTCGATCAACGGACTCGTGTACATCCGCGGTCAACGCGAGGATTTCGATGACTGGCAGGTGCCGGGCTGGTCGTTCCAGGATCTGCTGCCGAGCTTCATCCGCGCCGAGGACCAGAGCCGGGGCGCGTCCGCACTGCACGGCAGCGGGGGGCCCATCGCCGTGTCCGACCTGCCGGACACCCATCCCTTGTGCGACGCCTTCATCGCCTCGGCCGAGGCGATCGGCATTCCGCGCAACGACGACTTCAACGGCGAGACGCAGGAGGGTACCGGCTACTACCAGGCCACCCTGCGCAACGGTCGCCGGGTGAGCGCCGCGGTCGGTTATCTGCGACCCGCCCGTTCGCGACGCAATCTGCGCATCGAGACGGATGCACTCGCCACGGGCCTCATCTTCGACGGCCGGCGGGTGGTGGGCGTCCGGTATCGTCAGGGCGGACGCGAGACCGAGGCTCGCGCCGGCCAGGTCCTGCTCGCCGCCGGCGCGTTCAACTCGCCCCAGTTGCTGCTGTGTTCCGGGGTGGGGCCGGCCGCCCAGCTTCGCGAGCACGGCATCGACGTCGTTCTGGATTCACCGGAGGTCGGCGAGAACCTGCAGGATCACTTCTACGTGCGCACGATCTGGCAGTGCACGCAGCCGATCACCATCAATGATGCGCTGCGCACGCCCTGGGGCAAGGCGGCCACGGGACTTCGGTGGTTGCTGCAACGCCGGGGTCCGCTGACGGTCAGCGCCGGCTATGCGGCAGCGTTCATTCGGACCGACCCGGCCATGACGCGGCCGGACGCCCAGCTCTATTTCATCAACTTCTCGACCAGCAAGATGGGCGAAGGCCTGGACCCCTTCCCCGGTTTCACCTGCTCGGTTTCCCAGCTGCGGGCGGAGTCGCGCGGCAGCGTCCGGCTGCGCGCAAGAGACCTGCGGGAGGCGCCGGCGATACGGTACAACTATCTCGACACCGAGGCGGACCGTCGCGTGATGGTGGAGGGGCTGAAGACCATCCGCCGTATCGCGGCGACGCCGCCGTTCGCGGGCTACGTCGACCAGGAGAAACTGCCCGGCAGGGACGTACACAGTGACGAGGAGCTGCTCGATTACTGCCGACAGGTGGGCGGCACCGTCTACCACCCGACCTCGACCTGCCGGATGGGGAGCGATGAGCGCTCGGTCGTGGACGAACGATTGCGCGTGCGCGGTCTCGAGGGCCTCCGGGTCATCGACGCGTCGGTCATGCCGAGCGTGGTCTCGGGCAACACCAACGCCGCGGTGATCGCCATCGCGGAGAAGGGCGCCGATCTCGTACTCGAGGACGCACGCCGGTGAGGGTCGCCGGTGAGGGTAGCCGGTAGAGGACGCCGGCTGGCGGCGCCCCCGGCTTCAGCCCGGAACGGACTCCGTGCTTGTTCTGGAGCCCGCGGTCCGAGCCGGCGCCGGCACCCAGGCAGCGTCCAGCAGCGCTGAGAGGGGCTCCGCAACGGGGACCGACAGCGCGCGACAAACCACGTCGAAGTCGATGGGGTCGCCTCGCAGTTCGTAGTGCGACGAGCGTTCGAGCAGCTGCGAGAAGCGCTCCAGGCATTCGTCGACGATCGTCTCCTCCACATCCACCATCAGGACGTGGAAGTGGTCGTCACCCGTGCGCCCGACCACGTCACCGTCGCGGAACGCGCACTTGAGCTGCCGGGCCATGATGATCAGTGCCTGATTCGCGGCGTCCGCGTCCAGCCACTCGCGCACCCGTTCCAGGTCGCGAACCTTGATCGACACCAGCGCGGCGCTTCGGGGGTCACGCTGTGTGCTCCGCATCGCCAGCGCTCCGAGCACTTCGAAACCGGCCCGGTTCGTGAGCCCCGTGAGCGCGTCCGTGGTCTGTGTCTGAACCAGTGCCAGCTCCGCCTCGGCGAGCGCGGCGAGGTCCTCAAAGACCCGCAGGTCCTCGGCGCTGAGCCGGCGCGGGCGACGATCGATCATGCACAACGTGCCGATGCGGTTGCCACCCGGCGCGCGCAACGGGCGGCCGGCGTAGTAGCGGATGTACGGCGGACCGATCACCAGAGGGTTGTCGGCGAAACGCCAATCGGCGAGCGCGTCGCAGACTTCGAACACCCGGTCATCGAGGATGGCGTGCCCGCAGAAGGAGATCTCCCGATCGGTCTCTCCGACGTCCAGTCCCTGGCAGGACTTGAACCACTGCCTGGACTCGTCCACCAGGCTGACGAGCGCGATGGGGACGTCGAACACGCGTCGGACCAGGCGTGTGAGTCGGTCGAAGCGTTCTTCCGGCGGGGTGTCGAGCAGCCGTAGTGCGCGCAGCGCCTGCAAACGCTGGTCCTCGTTCTCCGGAATCCGGGGAGCCTGCATGTGCGAAACCCGTCGTGGCAGTTGAATCGACCCCGGCAGGCTATCGCGCGAGCGCCGGTGTCGTTGCCGCGATGAACCGGCTGTTTCCCGCCCGTTTCAACTCCGGATGGCGCGCTGCGGGCGACGCGCCCGCCTTCCGACACACCCGGCCATGCGAGGCCCCTGACAAGCGCCAGGGCGCGTACGAGACACTGACTAACCCGCGGCCTGCCGCTCCGTCACATAGCGGTGGATGTTGTTCTGCTTGTAGGTCAGCACGGGGTCGATCTCCTGCATCTCCAGGGAAAGCGCCAGCGGGGCACGCCCGGAGAGTTCGGCCAGATGACCGGTCAACGCGTCGAACAGTGCCTGTCCGGCCCGCTGTTTCGTGGCGAGATCCCGGCCATGGCCGATGCGGACCATCACATGCACGAACCCGTTGTCCGGATGCCCGTCGGCGATTCGGTAGTCAGGCCTCTCGGCGGCGCGGGTGCGGGTGCCGCCCGCCGGAAAGACACCGGTGGCCAGCGCCGCAGAGTGCATGCGCTCGATCAGGACCGGCAGCTCGATGGCCTCGCGGAGATTGGCCGAGTACTCGATGATGATGTGTGGCATGAAATCCTCGGGTGAGATCCGTGCTCAGCGCGGCGGAGGGACGTCGTTGCCGAGCATACGTTCACCGATCCAGCGCAGATACCCCGCGATCGGCGCGTTCGAGCGGTCCGCCACGTTGGTGGGCGACACCGGGACCCAGTTCTCGCCACGGCGTCGCGCGTACTCGAACGAGAACACGAACCAGGGGGTCTGCCCCATGCGCAGGTCCGTGATGATCAGACGTTCGCGGGTCCCGGAGACGGCATAGAACCCCTTGCTGAACTGACGGAGCCGGTCGGCCGCGGTGAAGCCGCGCGTGGCGGCATCCAGCGAACGTCCGCGCGGGAAGGCATCGAACCGGATCACGCGACCCGGATCCTGCAGCGGATCCAGCAGCGAGACATAGCCCTCCTCGTAGCGGTCGGGAAGCATCAGCACGACACGCCAGAGCACGGCGTTGAAGGCCGTCGGCGTCACCAGGATCTGCTGGCGGGGCAGCCCCTGGGCCGCGGTGGAATTCATCACACGCTCGAGCACGGTCTGCTGGGCGACGAAGGTGCCGCCCAGATACAACGTGGACAGAACGATGCCCGTGATGTTCCAGCGCCATCGATCATGACCGAACACGACCACGAGAGCCCCCACCAGCAGCGGCAGGGTGTAGAGCGGATCGATGATGAAGATGCTGCCCACGCCGACCGGCGTGTCGTCGAGCGGCAGGAACACGCGTGTGCCGTAGACCGTCATGGCGTCGAGTCCCGCGTGCGTGACGAGGACCAGAAGCGTCATGACCCACCAGCGGAAGAAGAGCGCGATGCTGCGGTCCGCCACCGCGAAGACCGTCGCGATGAACGGTGCCGCAACGGCCTGCCAGATGAAGGCGTGAGTCTCGGCGCGGTGCAGGACCATGTCCGCGATGCTGTCGCCGTTGTCGATGAACGCATCCAGATCGGGCAGCGTTCCGGCGATGCCACCGACGATCGCGCTCTTCCACGCGGGCTGGGTACGACCCATGACG
>JAUIAI010000328.1 GCA_030425615.1 Gammaproteobacteria bacterium | reverse complement strand
AAGTCCCGCATCAGGCGCACCTGCTGGACGCTGCGGGTCTCGACACCCGTACCGGCCGGCAACAGCAGGGCCCGGGTGTAGTGCAGCAGTGTCTCGCGGATGTAGTGCCCGCCGTTGATCATGCCGAACCCGTAGACCGACTGCACGCGATCGTCGTCGCGCAGGCCCTGCAGGCGATAGGCCCGCGCGAGCAGGATGTTCTGGATCTCGCGACTCCGGGGGCCGAAAAGAAGCGGTTGCGCCCGCCCGGTGGTGCCGCTCGTGGTGTGCAGGATCATCCGGCGGCCGTCCTCGGCGCCGTGGAAATCGCCCAGGGGCGGATGCGACTCGATGGACGCCATAATGTCGCTCTTGGTGAAGCGAGGCAGCTTCGGCAAATCGTCGAGGCCGCGCACGTCGCCGGGCTCCGCGCCGACACGCCCCCACAGACGGCGGTAGAACGGAATCTGCCAGGCGCGCACCAGCAGCGAGGCGAAACAACGCTCCTGCCAGGCCCGCAGTTCATCCACGCTCAGCGAGCGCATCCGCGCGTCGAATGCCTCGCCCACCGGAAAATCGCGAAGCGCTGCTCGGACGTCGAAGTCCTCGAAGTAAGTGGTCGTCACCGCCCCCTCCCCAGGGTGACCGCCATCCACCGGCTCATCCGGGCGTGCCTGCAGGTCGTCGGTTCTCCACGGTCGCTCATCAATCGACGCACGCCGTATCGAGCCAGATCGCGACGTCTGCCAGTTGCTCGAGCTTTGCGCCTTGCCCGACGAACGCCTCCACGCGTGCCTCGTCCAACCCGCCGAACGCCAGACAGTGACGGATCTTGCGCCAGTGCGCCTCCTCGTCCATGGGAACGGCGGGCGAGCCGTAGACCTCGGACAGCGTGCACTCGTGACGTCGTCCGTCCTTCAGTTCCACCTCCACCCGCTGCGGCAGCAAAACGTTGGTGTCGGGGTTGCCGTCGTCGTGGACGGTGATGCACCCCGCCAGCGCAAGCGTTTCCGGATCGGCCAGTGACGCCGGCAGGAAATCATCGAGATCGATGTGGCCCCGTCGCAGGGCGACGGCTCCGACGAACGCCATGCAAAGGCGTGCGTAGTGGGCCTCGTGATCCGCCCGCAGGGGCCGTCCCACCAGACGGGGGATCAGCGGAGGGCCGAACACCTTCGCCGCGCGCACCTGGCGCCAGTCGATTTCGTGCGCCCTGCGCAGGCGCAACAGCCCGTCGACGCCGCCGTGCGTGGCGCGCCCCGTGGGAAAGGGTTTGTACGAGAGCTCCGGAATCCGGCGGACCTGCGCGAGCGCGTCCAGTGCGGGCCCCAGATCACCGGCGGATTCGTACAAGGTGAGGTAACCAAAGGCGCCCTCGAACACCTGGGCGGGCGCGCTGATGCCGGCCTGTGCGAGATCGGCTGCGACAAGGGCGTTGCGCGCATTGAAACCGATCTGCATGGGAAGGACGGCGGCCCCCTCGGCGTGCGCCTGCATGGTCCCGCAGAGCTGGCTGTACAGGTGCCCGAAGGCCGTCGCGGCGGTGGCGGGATCCAGCGCCCGGATTTGGCTCACGGCAGCCACCGCGCCGAAGGCGCTCGCGACGGCGGGGCGGAAGAAGCGCATCGCCTGCCGGGCGGACAGGCCCACCGCAATGGCGACGTCCGTCGAGCGCGAAAGCACGTCCAGCCACTCCTGGCCACTCAGTCCCCAGCCCGGTTCCCGGCGGCGTCGCTCGTCCCAGGCCGCCAGCGCGGTGGCGAAAACGGCCGCCATCGGATGCACGACGGCCGGCTCATGAACACAGTCGTACTCGGTCCCGTGGATCTGGTAAGCATTCATGAACGCGGCGCTCGCCGCCGGGTGGCGCCCGCCGCCGGACCCGAGAATCCCGGCGGCCTCGCCCCGTCCCCAGGCGGGGAGTTGCTGACGCAGCGCCGCTGCCAGCGGCGTACGGGAGCCCGCCACACCGACGGCGGCAGTGTCGAGCGCGATCATCCGGGCCTGACCGATCTGCGATCCGGCGGTAAGGCCGGGGCCGTTGAGTGCATGGTCGACCAGGACGTCGAGGGAGTCATTGGATCGGTCGTTCATCGGAGCTCCGGAATTCAGTAAGGCCGGCAAAAGGTTAGGCATCTTTCAGGCAGGCGGATCACGGTCCCGGTCCGACCGCCGCGAGCCGGGCCGCCAGATCGACGACTGGCCGGTCCTCGGCCAGCTCGATGCAGAGCGAGGCCAGCGCAAGCTGCTCCGCACGCCCGATCCCGGCGTGATCCATGAGCATCCGCGTCTTGGTGTTCAGCCGGCCATCGTCGAGCAGACGGGGCGGATCGCCGAGCGCATCCGGGACCTCCACGACCCATGGATCGGCCCGCCCTGAGGTCCAGGCGCGTACGATGGCGCCGTAGTGGCGGGGAAAGGCTCGGTCGAGCACGTCGTCGACGATCACCTCGACCCGCTCCCGCAACCGGCCGACGGCTGCATCCTCGCGTGCCGGGCCGTCGAAGGCGATCAGTCCGGGTTCGCCCTGAAGGAGCGTCACCGCCACGACGTGTTGCAGACTGAACTTCGCCTCGAGGACGGTCTTCGGATGCCGCCGATCGCAGAAGCGGGTGGCCTCGCCGTACGTGAGAACCTCCACCCGCTCCGGCGACCGGCCCTCCAGCCGTCCGCGAAGCAGCAGTGCCGCCTCGAGCGCCGCGTGAGCATGCCGGCAGGCCGGCCAGGGCTTGAGGCTCGTGTCGCGCAGCAACCAGTCCGCCTCCGGCTCGGCCAGGACCTGATCGGGGCGGGCGTCGTCGCCGCACATTGCCGCAAACAGCCCCAGCTCGCCTTCGAGAATCTGCGACGGCCCGGTGAAGCCGCCCACGACCAGCTCCGCCGCCAGGACACCATGACTCGCGGCCCGGGCGTTGTGCCAGGACTTGGTCATGGACGGTTCGAGCCGGGTCTGCCAGAGTCCGCCCGCCACCGAGCCCGCGTGGCCGAAGGCGTCCCGCAGCGCCTGCGACGAAAGGCCGAGCAGGGAACCGGTGGCCGCGGCCGCACCGAACGGCCCGGCCGTGCCGGTCAGGTGCCAGTGTCGGTAGTGCGCGCGCCCAAAGGAGCGTCCCACCCGGATCATGGCCTCGTAGCCGCGTACGATCGCGTCGAGCGCAGCGTGACCCCGCACGCGGCGCTGCGCGGCCACGGTCAGCACCGCGGGGACGACGACGGGTCCGGGGTGCAGGATCGCCGTGCGATGAATGTCGTCCATCTCCAGGATGTTTCCGAGCGCGGCATTCACGGTCAGGGATTGTTCGCGCGGCAGCACACCGACACCGAGCGCGGGCATCGGGCTGTCCGCGTCACGGGTCTGGCCCGGCCGTACGCCGCTGGCCGCGGCCGCCGCGCGTCCGTAGTCCGTCAGTCGCTCGCCGATCTCGGTCCGGATGCCGGCCAGCGCACAGGCCACCCAGTCCAGAACATGCCGCGCCGCACGTTCACGGTCGACCCCGTCCACCGGACGTTCGAGCACCAGACGGGCGAGTGCATCGGTCAGTGACCGGTGCTCGACACGCTCGGAGACCCGCAAGTCCATGCCTCGCCTCAGGCCGGATGTCGTGACACGAGCTGCTTCGCAATGACGATCCGCTGCAGCTCGTTCGTACCCTCGCCTATGCAGAGCAGCGGCGCGTCGCGGAAATAGCGCTCGATGTTGTACTCCTTCGAATAGCCGTACGCGCCGTGCAGGCGCATGGCCTCGGTCGCGTTGTAGAGCGCGGTCTCGGTCGCGAACAGTTTCGCCATACCGGCCTCCATGTCGCAACGCTCTCCTGCGTCGTAGGCCCGGGCGGCCCGCTCGGTCAGCAGCTCGGCCGCCTGGAGGCGTGTGGCCATTTCGGCGAGCTTGAACTGAATCGCCTGGTGTTCGGCGATGGGCTTGCCGAAGGTCTGGCGGATCTGCGCGTAGGCGAGCGATTCCTCCAGGCACGCACGCGCGATTCCCACCCCGCGTGCCGCCACGTTGATGCGGCCGAGCTCGAGACCCCCCATGACATGCTTGAACCCATGTCCCGGGACACCTCCGACCAGATTGGCTGCCGGAACGCGAAAGTCGTCGAAACGCAGTTCGGCACTGTCGATCCCCTTGTACCCGAGCTTCTCGAGCTTGCGCGAGTGGCTGAAGCCCTCCCCCTTCTCGCAGATGAACACCGACATGCCGCGGTGGCGTGGCTGGGCCGCGGCATCCGTCTTGACCAGTACCGCGAACGCGCTGCCATGGATGCCGTTCGAGATCCAGGTCTTGGTGCCGTTGACGAGGTAGTCGCCATCCGCCTGAAGGCGGGCCACCGTTCGTATGGCTTGCAAATCCGTGCCGCAGTCCGGCTCGGTGAGCGCGAGCCCGCCGCGGATCTCGCCGCTGGCAAAGCGTGGCAGGAACCGCCGCTTCTGCTCCTCCGTGCCGGCACGTTGCACGCAGGATGCCATGATCAGATGTGAGTTGATGATGCCGGAAACGGACATCCACACCCGCGAGATACGCTCGATGATCTTCGCGTACGTGCTGGCCGAAAGGCCCAGCCCGCCGTATTCCCGATCGATGATGCAGCCGAAAAGTCCCATCTCCTTCATCTGCTCGACGATCGCGGCCGGCCACTCGTCCGCATGCTCGAGCTTCTGGGCCACCGGCGCGACCTCGCGCTCCAGGAATCGGTCCACGGCGTCGAGGATCATCGCGTCGTCTTCGGCGGTCACGCTGTCTGAATCGGC
>JAUIAI010000327.1 GCA_030425615.1 Gammaproteobacteria bacterium | reverse complement strand
TGCACCGCAACGGCGACGCCCGATGACGATCCACCCGTCACCATGATCACGCCGTCCTTTTCGATCATGCGCTTGGCCGATGCGCGGGCCGCGTCCGACTTGGTTTGCGTGTCGCCCGTGACGAACTGGACCTTCTTGCCCAGAATGCCGTTGCCCTTCAGGGCGGAGGGCTTCATGGTGTTCATCATTCCGCCGTCACCGCCGCCGTTCAGGTGCTCGACGGCCAGTTCGTAGGCGCGCAACTCGTCGGCGCCCTCGTCGGCGTAGGCGCCGGTCTGCGGGACGTTGAAGCCGAGCGTGACGGTGCTGCCCGTCGGCGCGTTCAGGAAGTCGGCGCCCCAGGCATTGCGCATGAAGAAGGTCGGAGCCGCGATGCCGGCGGCAACCGCTGCACCGCCCTTGATCACGTCGCGACGGGTTTCGTTGATGAGTTTGCTCATCGTGTTTGCTCCTCAAGGTGGAATGGTCGGACGCGGTCGCCGGCGCGGCGAACAGGCTTGTGCCGGCGCGGCCCGACTGGTCAGGACTTCTAGGTCCGGCGACATTTTTACGCCAGCCGCGATCGAACCGGAAGCACAAAATTGCCCCGTGTAAGCCGTTCGTAAGCAGCCGGTAAGGGAGACGTAAGAACCGCGCGGCGCCGTAAGGATGCGGTCAGTTATCGGTAAGGTTCGAGTAAGCCTGGCGCAGGTCAGCGTCGATTTTCGAGCGCGAAAGACGGCTCGATCGGGCTGTCGAAATAGCGCGCCTGTCTAAGCAGGCCCGCGCCGTCGGAGACCTGCTGGTGTCCCCACTGTCTGACGGCCGCCGCGGCCGCGTGCGGACCTTGCACCGTGCCGTCGTCACGGTAGAGACTCGCGCGCCGGCGCGGGTCACCGTCCACGGGCAGACTGCGCAGCACGATGTCCGGTACCAGCGCATAGCGCGCGGTCCCGGTGGTGCCGGTGCTGTACTCGAGCGCGGTGACCGAGGCGTTCGCCGCGTCGATGTGAACCTGCAGGCGCTGACCCTGCAGCGGGGGAGGCAGCGCGAAGGCGGCCCGTCGCGCATCGGGTTCGCCGCGGCCGCCGACCGGAACCACGAGCAGGTCGCCGCCCTTGCCGCGCATCGCTTCGAATCGTCTCACCTGACCGGTGGACGCCAGCGTCAGCCGCAGATAGAGCGGCTCGACGGCTGCGCCTGCCACGGTGTTCAGCCAGACGGAATAGACGAGCTGCAGGGCGATCGAGCCCCCCTCGCGCGCCGCGTCCACGCGGGTGTACACGGTGGGCGCGTCGGGATCGAGACCGGGTACCGGCCTGGGCTGGGGGCCGAGCAGGACGACCCGCGACGCCGCCGTTGCGGCGGTGGCCGACGCCTCGATCGTGAGGACGGGCGCATACGTTTCCAGCAGGCGGCGCTCGACGCTGGCCGTGAGGACGGGAATACCCAACGCGTCGCGACGCCGGCTCTGGAGCAGCATGGCGGCCTCGGCCTGCCGGGCAGCCACGCCCTCGGGGTAGAGCGTGCGGGCTTCGGCTTCGAGGGCCGGTGGGGTCTGGAGTCCCTCGGCCAGCGCCTGCGCCATGGCCGTGCCGCGTTCGTCCGAGACGGGCCGGTAGGTGGGCCGGGGCGCCGCGTGCAGAGGTTCGGGCGTCACGGCCGCCCGGACGGCACCGAGCCGCGACGGATCCGCGAGGTCGGCCGTGACCAGCCGCCGTCCGCATTCGTCGAGCGACTGCAGCAGGAACGGGGCAGGGGTGTCGGGCGCGAAGCCGAGCAACGGCGCGACGCGGTGCGTACCCAGATTGCCGATCTCGCCGCGCCGGGCCGCCTGATCCAGCGCTCTCATGCGCCAGAGCCAGGACTCGAGCATCGACGGGAGTGCGAGCTGGTCACGGAAGGATCGGAGCAGCCGGGAGGTGCGCAGGTAGGGAAAGCCAGGCACCGGCCGCGCCTCGGCATCGCGAAGGCCCGCCCCCGCCAGCGCCGAATCGAGTGCGGTGAACCAGCCGCCGCATTCCGTGTCCGCACGGGTGGCTGCCGGGGGCGCCGGTACGGCCGTGCAGCCGGCCAGAGCCAGGGCGAGGCCGGTCAGGCGGAGTCGCAGCATGGACGGGATCCTCATCGTTGGCCGTAGTATATGAAGTCCACCGGCGCGAAGGCGTACCGGGCAGGCCATGCTCCGCGCGGCCCCGTCGTAAGGGCTACACTCGGCGGCTCGCGGGCCCGTGCTTCCGGGCCGCTTCGTGTGTGTCTGGTTCCACCCTGAGAGCGGATGATCGCTGATGCACGCTAGAATCCTTCGCGTTCTGTCCTGGGTGATCGCGGCCGGCGCCGTCCTGGCGCTGCTCGGATGGGCTTTCGCTGCCTACCGACATCCCGACCGGGTTGGAGACTTCGCCAGCTTCGTGCAGCTCTGCGTGACCGTTCTCGCACGCTGACGCCTGCCGGCCGTCACCACCGTTGCGGGATGCCGTGCGTGCCACCCGGGCTCGTTACCACTGCGACAACCACCCGCTCCGCACTCCTTCCGACATGGCCACCCGAAAAGCCAGCGCCTATGACGAGTCTTCGGTCCGCGTTCTCAAGGGCCTGGAGCCCGTGCGTCAACGACCGGGGATGTACACCCGCACCGACAATCCACTGCACATCCTCCAGGAGGTGATCGACAATGCCGCGGACGAGGCGCTCGCCGGCCAGTGTAAGGAGATCGTCCTAACCGTCCACGCGGACGGAAGCTTCAGCATCGAAGACGACGGCCGTGGAATCCCTGTCGGGCCGCATCCCGAAGAGAAGGTTCCGGTCGTGGAGATCGTCTTCACGAGACTGCACGCCGGCGGGAAGTTCGACAAGGCCCACGGCGGTGCGTACAGCTTCTCCGGCGGCCTGCACGGCGTCGGCGTATCCGTGACCAACGCGCTCAGCAAGCGTCTGGAAGTCTCCGTCTGGCGAGACGGTGCCCGCCACGACATCGTCTTCGCGGGCGGAGAGATCGCCCGGCCCCTGACGCGCGCCGAGGGCAAGCCCGAGAAGCGCCACGGCACGCGGGTGCAATGCTGGCCCGACCCGCGGTATTTCGACAGTGCCACCGTGCCACTGGCCGAACTGACAATGCTGTTGCGCTCGAAGGCTGTGCTCCTGCCGGGCCTGAAGGTCACGCTCGTCGAGGAGAAGGCCAAGCGCCGCCAGACGTGGCAGTTCCCGGAGGGACTGTCCGGCTACCTGACCGAGTCGCTGGCGCAGAGCGGAGCCGCGGACCCGCTGATTCCGGTCTTCGAGGGCGCGCAGTACGCCTCGGCCGGAGACGAGACCTTCGCCGAGGGCGAGGGCGCCCAGTGGTGCGCGATCTGGAGCGAGGAGGGGCCGGTGGTGCGCGAGTCCTTCGTCAATCTGATACCCACTCCGGCGGGCGGGACGCACGAATCCGGCTTGCGCGACGGGTTGTTCCAGGCGGTCAAGTCATTCGTGGAACTGCACAACCTGCTGCCCAAGGGGGTCAAGTTGCTGCCGGAGGATGCGTTCGCCCGGGTGAGCTTCGTGCTCTCGGGGCGAATCCTCGACCCCCAGTTTCAGGGCCAGGTCAAGGAGCGGCTGACCTCACGCGACGCCGTGCGACTGATCAGTGGGTTCGTGCGTGGCCAGCTGGAACTCTGGCTCAATCAGCACGTCGACTATGGCCGTCGGCTGGCCGAGCTCGTCATCCGTCAGGCGCAGGCGCGAACGCGGGCCTCACAGAAGGTCGAGAAGCGCAAGAGTTCGGGCGTTGCTGTCCTGCCGGGCAAGCTCACGGATTGCGAATCCGGCGACCCCGACCGGACCGAGCTCTTCCTGGTGGAGGGAGACTCGGCGGGCGGATCCGCCAAGATGGGGCGCGACAAGAACTTCCAGGCGATCCTGCCGCTGCGGGGCAAGGTGCTCAACAGCTGGGAGACGGAGCGTGGGCGGCTCTTCGCCAACAACGAAATCCACGACATCTCCGTTGCCATCGGCATCGACCCGCACGGTCATGACGACAACGTCGATTTCGGGGGGCTGCGATACGGCCGGATCTGCATCCTGTCCGATGCCGACGTCGACGGCTCGCACATCCAGGTGCTGCTGCTGACGCTTTTCTTCAGACATTTCCCGCAGCTGGTGGATCGCGGTCACCTTTACGTGGCCCGGCCACCGTTGTTCCGGGTGGACGTTCCTGCGGCCGGCAAGCGCCCCCTGCGCAAGCTCTACTGCCTGGACGAGGGTGAACTGGTCCACGTCGAGGACAAACTGCGCCAGGAAGGGGTGCGCGAGGGCTCCTGGTCGATCTCGCGCTTCAAGGGTCTGGGTGAGATGAGCGCTGAGCAGCTGTGGGAGACGACGATGAATCCCGACACGCGACGCCTGCTGCCGGTGCGTTTCGGTGCCGTGGATCCGGTGGCCACGCGTGGCCGCTTCAACATGCTCATGGGCAAGGGTGAGGCCGCGGCGCGGCGTGCCTGGCTCGAAGAGCGCAGCACCGAGGCCGCCGTCGATGTCTGAGGGCCGCGTAGGCAGTATCGGGATCAGCGGAGGCACGAATGTCGGATGGTGAGCCGCTGGACGGCATCGCAACCGACGCCGAGGGCGACGACGCCATCGCGTTGGCGGAGTACGCCGAGAAGGCCTACCTGGACTACGCGGTTTCGGTGGTCAAGGGACGGGCGCTGCCCGAGGTAGCCGACGGGCAGAAGCCCGTCCAACGTCGCATCCTCTATGCGATGCACGAGATGGGGCTTCG
>JAUIAI010000326.1 GCA_030425615.1 Gammaproteobacteria bacterium | reverse complement strand
GTCGGCTTCCCATGTTCCCGTCACGATCCTGACCGGCTTTCTCGGCAGCGGTAAGACCACGCTGCTGAACCGCGTGCTGCACGAGCAGCACGGGTTGAAGATCGCCGTCATCGAGAACGAATTCGGCGAGTCCGGCGTCGATAACGATCTTCTGCTCCAGAACAGCGAGGAGCAGATCATCGAAATGAACAACGGCTGCATCTGCTGCACGGTTCGCGGGGATCTGGTCCGCATCCTCGGTGACCTGCGGGCCAAGCGCGAGGCGGGCGAGATCTCGTTCGACCGGGTGATCATCGAGACCACCGGCCTGGCGGACCCGGCCCCGGTGGCGCAGACCTTCTTCATCGACGACGACATCGCCGACTACTACCTGCTGGATGCCGTCATCACCGTGGTGGACGCCAAGCACGGCATGCAGCAACTGGACGACACCCGCGAGGCGGCCGAGCAGGTGGCCTTCGCCGATCGTCTGCTTCTGTCCAAGACGGATCTTGTTCCGGAAGACGAGCAGCAGGCGCTGCGCAGGCGTCTGACCCGGATCAATCCCCGGGCGCCCATCATGACGGTGCACTTCGGCGAAGTGCCCATCGAGGATGTCCTGGACATTCGCGGCTTCAACCTGAACAACATTCTCGAGATCGCGCCGGCGTTCCTGGAAAGCGACGAGCACGAGCACGACGACGCGGTGCAGAGCTTCGTGTTCAGTTCGCGCCGTCCGTTCGATCCGGGCCGGCTCGAGGACTTCCTCTCGGGGCTCATCCAGGTCTACGGTGAGCAGATGCTTCGCTACAAGGGCGTGCTCTACATGAAGGGCTCGGACCGTCAGACGGTGTTCCAGGGCGTGCACATGATGATGGGGGCCGACGTCGGGCGCCCCTGGAAAAACAACGAAAAGAAGGCGAGCAAGATGGTGTTCATCGGGCGAAACCTTCCGAAAGAGACTTTCATCAAGGGTTTGGAGCAATGCCTTGCTTAAGGTGAGCGCTTCCATCCGCAAGGGGTCGGACTCCGCCCCTTTCCTGGAGTGTTGAAACCATGGCCGTAAAGGAAGTGAAGATCCCGA
Organism: Gammaproteobacteria bacterium; assembly: GCA_030425615.1. Taxonomy (GTDB): domain Bacteria; phylum Pseudomonadota; class Gammaproteobacteria; order Burkholderiales; family Burkholderiaceae_E; genus JAUIAI01. The sequence goes on along the minus strand of JAUIAI010000326.1, from coordinate 3,673 downwards.
CTGAGCAGGAAATGCTCAAGATGGGCGAAGCCCAGTACATGAATGCCGCTCAACTGGCCTTCTTCCGCGAAAAGCTGCAGCAGATGGAGAAGGACATTCTCTCCAACGCCGGTGAGACCACCGAGCACCTGCGCGAGACGGTCATCGTCCCCGATCCGGCCGACCGCGCCACGATCGAGGAAGAGCACGCGCTGGAACTGCGCACCCGCGACCGCGAGCGCAAACTGCTCAAGAAGGTTCAGCAGTCGCTGGCCAGGATCGAATCCGGCGACTACGGCTTCTGCGAGGAAACCGGCGAGCCGATCGGCGTGGGGCGTCTCATCGCCCGACCCACGGCCACCCTGTCGCTCGAGGCCCAGCAGCGTCGCGAGCTGCGCCAGAAGATGTTCGGAGACTGAACGGCCCCCGGGGCGTTCGCCGCTGCTGCGGGGCTGCGAAGGTTCCGCGGTTCACCGGTCGGGCGCCCCTGTTTCGTTTTTTGCGGTCGGTAGCCCACTGTAGACCGCAGGTCGCCTCCTGAGTGCAGGTGGTCGCCCAGGGGCCGGTTCACAGAGCCCCCGGTGCTAGACTGGATTGCTGATCTAACCGCATTCCAGCATGGTCTTTTCTCTATTTCGCAGAAAATCCACCACTCGTGGGGCGCACGACGCCGCCGACGACGCGGGCATCGCGGTCGAGGAGCGTTCGGGGCCCGAGGGTGGCGCGGATTCCGGGCCCTCCCTTTCGGAGCGTGAGCTCGGCCGGCTCACCGCCGAGAAGATCGATCAGATCGAGAGCGAGATGATTTCGGACGCCCTGGCGGCCGGGGTCGACGAGCTCGAGGCTCAGGCCATGGGCATTGGTCCCGGGCCGGCCAGCCGCTTGCGCAAACCCACCGCCGTCGAGCTGCTGGGCGAACTCGCCCGGAAGGAAGAGCGGCGCGCGTCGGGACTGCCGCCGGAGACCCAGCCGGCGCCCGAGGTCGACTCTGCCGTCGAGTTGCCGGCGGCTCCGCGTCACGGCCCGGCTTCGGCCACCGCGGATTCGCGGGCGGACGAACCCGACACCCGGGCAGCCGAGGCCGATTCCCTGGGCCAGACGACCACGCTCGCCGGCGAGGATCCCCTGGCCATCGAGATCGTCGACGGCGCCATGCCCGAGGCCCTCGAGGAATCGGCGATCCTGTTCTCCAACGGCAACTTCGCCGGCGCGCTCGAGGCTTTGCAGCGGGCGATGGCCGGGCAGCGGCTCGGCGGGGGCTACCGGATCCTGGGCTGGCACATGCTGTTCGACCTCCTGCGGGTCACGGGCGACCGGGAAGCCTTCGAATCCACGGCGATCGCCTATGCGAACGAGACCGAGAGTTCGCCGCCGACCTGGAACGACGACCTGCGCGCGCCGGACAAACCGCGTCCGCGGGGCGGCCCCTCGCACCTCACGATCCGCGGGGTCGTCGACGCGCGCACGGGCAGCGTGGTCGACCAGCTCCAGCGGGCGGCCGGCCACAAACGGGAATGCCGGGTGGATTTCGGCGAGGCCCAGGGCCTGGAGCCGGACGGTGCGCGGCAGGTCCTCCGACTCATCGACGTGTTCGGCTCGGGCTCTTGGCCGGTTCGGATCGACGGTGCCCGCCGCCTGTTCGAACTCGCCCGCGCGGAGATCGAGACCGGCCGGCGCGACCACGACGACGCCTACTGGCAGCTCGCGCTCGTATGCCTGCGACTGCTCGGCGACGAAGCCCGCTTCGACGACCTGAGCATCGATTTCTGCGTCACCTACGAGATCTCGCCGCCGTCCTGGTCGCCGCTGCCGGACAGCATCACGGCGGGTGATGACGAGGAGGGCGACCCCGAAGCCCCCGTGTCGGCCAATGTCGTGACCGCCGCTGGTCCGCGCAACCCCAACCGACTCGTGCTCAGCGGTGAACTGGTGGGCAGGGTGGACGAGGTGGTGGCCGCCGTGAACGAGGTGGCCGAGTCGCACGAAATGGTCACGGTGGACTGCCTGCCGCTTCGCCGGGTCGACTTCACCGCGGCTGGCGGCCTGCTGAACCTGCTGATCCAGTTCCAGGGCAAGGGGCGGCAACTGGTCTTCCTGCAGCCCAACTACATGGTCTACGCGCTGATGCTGGTCATGGGCATGCAGGAACTCTCCACCATCCGTCGCCGCCGGATCTGAGCCCGCCGGGGCGCGCAATCCCCTGTCCGTCGAATCGTGAGCGCACGCTCACCTTGAGATTCCGGCGATCATCCCCAAGTACAGCCGTTCACGGTCGTGGGTCCGGCTGTCGCCACAGGCGGCGTCCGGAGCGGAGCCGTCGTTTCGCCGCACCCGACACAGTCGCCGGATTCGGCGGCGCCGGGCATTCAGTGTGCGCTCACTGACCTTTGACGAATCCCCCTCGGAGACACTTTCTCATGGAGCAATACCACGGCACCACGATCCTGTCGGTGCGGCGCGGCGAGCGGGTCGCGCTCGGCGGCGACGGTCAGGTGACGCTCGGCAACACCGTGATCAAGGGCAGCGCCCGCAAGGTCCGGCGGCTCTATCACGACCGAATCCTCGCCGGCTTCGCGGGCGGCACGGCGGATGCGTTCACGCTCTTCGAACGCTTCGAGGAGAAGCTGGAGCGGCATTCGGGGCAGATGCTGCGCGCGGCCGTGGAACTCGCGCGCGACTGGCGTACGGACCGCATGCTGCGCCGCCTGGAAGCCATGCTCGCCGTCGCCGACGCCCAGCATTCGCTGGTGATCACCGGCAACGGTGACGTGCTCGAGCCCGAGCAGGGCATCGTGGCCATCGGCTCGGGCGGCGCCTTCGCCCAGTCGGCCGCCCGGGCGCTGCTCGAGAACACCGATCTGGACCCCGAGACCATCGTGCGCCGGTCGCTGGCCATCGCCGGCGACATCTGCATCTACACCAATCAGCAACACACCGTGGAGGTCCTGTGACCACGATGACCCCCCAGGAGATCGTCTCCGAACTCGACAAGCACATCATCGGTCAGCAGGCGGCCAAACGCGCCGTGGCGATCGCGCTGCGCAACCGCTGGCGACGTCAGCAGGTGGCCGAGCCGCTTCGCCGCGAGATCACCCCGAAGAACATCCTGATGATCGGTCCCACCGGCGTCGGCAAGACCGAGATCGCCCGGCGGCTCGCACGCCTGGCGCAGGCGCCGTTCGTGAAGGTGGAGGCCACCAAGTTCACCGAGGTCGGCTACGTGGGCCGCGATGTCGACTCGATCATCCGCGATCTGATCGAAGTGGCCATGAAACAGGTCCGCGACCGGGAAAAGAACAAGGTCTCGCAGCGGGCGCTCGACGCGGCCGAGGACCGGGTGCTGGACGTGTTGCTGGGCAAGCGCGAGACGCCGGCCGGCGGTGGGCCGTTCGGCTTCGCCAATCCGGCGGCCTCCCCGGCGCCGGCGGCCGGTCCGGAAGAGTCGGCCACCCGCCAGAAGCTGCGCAAGAAACTGCGCGAGGGCGAGCTCGACGAGCGCGAGATCGAGATCGAGATCGCCCAGGCCATGCCCACGATGGAGTTCATGGGGCCTGCCGGCATGGAGGAGATGACCAACCAGCTCCAGAGCCTGTTCTCCAATATGCCGGGGCGCAAGAAGGCCAAGCGCATCAAGATCCGCGAGGCCATGAAGCTGCTGGCCGACGAGGAGGCCGGCAAGCTGGTCAACGAGGAC
>JAUIAI010000325.1 GCA_030425615.1 Gammaproteobacteria bacterium | reverse complement strand
CGGCTTCTTGGCCGCAGCCTTCTTCGCAGCGGGCTTCTTGGCCGCGGCTTTCTTCGCCGCAGGCTTCTTGACGGCAGGCTTCTTCACCGCGGGCTTCTTGGCGGCAGGCTTCTTGGCCGCCGGTTTCTTCGCCGCGGCTTTCTTGGCCGCCGGCTTCTTGACAGCGGCCTTCTTCGTGGCCGCCTTCTTCGCAGTTGCCATGTTCAGACTCCTTGAGTGCTATGGCAGTTGCATGCGCACCGGGCCGGAGCGGCCCGGCACCCCGTTACGATCAGCGCCGCGCGGACTTGCGCGCCGCCGGCTTGCGGGCCGGCTTCTTCGCCGCAGCCTTCTTTGCGGCCGGTTTCTTCGCCGCGGGCTTCTTGGCAGCAGCCTTCTTCGCCGGCTTCTTCACCGCAGGCTTCTTGGCGGCCGCCTTCTTCGCTGCGGGCTTCTTGGCAGCGGCTTTCTTGGCCGGCTTCTTGGCGGCAGCCTTCTTCGCCGCAGGCTTCTTGGCGGCCGCCTTCTTGGCCGGCTTCTTCACCGCAGCCTTCTTGGCAGCGACCTTGCGGGCGGCCGGCTTCTTCACCGCGGCCTTGCGGGCGGCGGGCTTCTTGGCGGCGGTGCGCTTCTTGGCGGCGGGCTTGGCCGCCTTTTTTGCCGCCTTGCGGGCGGGCTTCTTCGCGGTAGCCATGACAGAACTCCTTGATCAGTGAATGGCAGTATCGGAGACCCGTTGCATAGGAATGTTTATGGTGGGCAACGGGCCATTCATCGGCGCAGGGTGCAGGCGGCCGTACCACCCTCGCCCAACGCTAATGAATGAGGTTCCGAAACCGGCGTTCCGCCGGCTTCGGGGTTCCTGGGTCACGGTTTCGACCAATCCCCCCGGGCACTCGTGCGGGGGCTGCTTGTCGGGAATCAGTGACCTCAAGGCTCAATCCAGTCTGTCGGCTACGGCGCTGTCGCTCAGGCGTCCCAGTTCAACGCGCCACCCGTCTGATAATCGATCACACGGGTCTCGAAGAAATTGCGTTCCTTCTTGAGATCGATCATCTCGCTCATCCAGGGGAACGGGTTCTCTTCGTTCGGATACAGGGCGTCGAGACCGATCTGCACGGCGCGACGGTTGGCGATGTAACGCAGGTAGGACTTGAACATCGATGCGTTCAGGCCCAGCACCCCGCGCGGCATGGTGTCCTCGGCGTAGGCGTACTCCAGTTCCACGGCCTTGTGGAACAGACCCGCCAGCTCGCGACGAAACTCAGGCGTCCAGAGATGCGGATTCTCGAGCTTGATCGCGTTGATCAGGTCGATGCCGAAGTTGCAGTGCATCGACTCGTCGCGAAGGATGTACTGGTACTGCTCTGCCGCGCCGGTCATCTTGTTCTGACGGCCGAGCGCCAGGATCTGCACGAAGCCCACGTAGAAGAACAGGCCTTCCATCAGGCAGGCGAAGACGATCAGCGAACGAAGCAGATCCTGATCCGCCTCGGGCGTGCCCGTGACGAAGTTGGGATTCGTGAGCGTATCGATGAACGGGATCAGGAACTCGTCCTTGTCGCGGATCGAGGGGATCTCGTGATACGCGTTGAAGATCTCGCCCTCGTCCAGCCCGAGAGACTCGACGATGTACTGATAGGCGTGGGTGTGGATCGCTTCCTCGAAGGCCTGCCGTAGCAGGAACTGACGGCATTCCGGGGCGGTGACGTGCCGGTAGGTGCCGAGCACGATGTTGTTGGCTGCCAGGGAATCGGCCGTCACGAAGAAGCCCAGGTTGCGCTTGACCAGACGGCGCTCGTCCTCGGTCAGACCGTTGGGGTTCTTCCACAGCTCGATATCACGGCTCATGTTGATTTCCTGCGGCATCCAGTGGTTGGCGCAGGTGGCCAGGTACTTGTCCCAGGCCCACTTGTACTTGAAGGGAACGAGCTGGTTGACGTCCGAGGCACCGTTGATCAGCCGCTTGTCCTCGACCCTGACCCGTCGCGTGTCGAGCGCGGCGATGGAGTGACGTGCATCGGCCGCCGCGTCGGCCGCATGGGCGACACGACTCACACCGGGCTCGCGCGTCTTCGTCGCCGGTTCGTCCGCAATGGCGGGCGCGGCGGCAGCGACGCTCTCGACGGACACATCGGACAACGCGGGGCGCAGCAACTCGGGCTTGGCCTTGCGCGTCCTGATGCCTTGCGTGTTGTTCGAAGGAAAGGAGATTGGTTCGTCCCAGGACAGCATTTCAGTTCTCGCTTTGGTTCTGATTGGGCAAGCCTTTCAGGAGGCAGAGTCGCATCCGTGGGAAGCGGATCGCACATGCATTCGCGCATGCGTGATGATGACTTCGAACGTGAGACTGTTGCCGCGAGACCTCGCTGTTGATCACAAGCGAAATCTTACGGACCTCGTGTACTGCTTGCAACGATAGGAAGAATCGTCTTGACAATCGATTCGTCGCTGAAGCAACAAGCAATCGCGATGAACTGCACGCGATTGCTCGTTGCCTGCGACCTTCGATCCGACTACTGACACGCCTCGCAATCAGGGTCGTCGATCGCGCAGAAGCTCGGCGACTGCGTCGACGATTGCGGTTCTTCGCGGGTGGCGTGCGAACCACCGTTCGAATACATGCCCTGCTTCTGGAAGCCACCCGTCGCGCTGTCACCGGACACCGCATTGAGCTGACCGATCTTGCCGGTGGATTTCTCCACGCTGGTGGCACCGATCGTGCGCAGGTAGTAGGTGGTCTTGAGCCCGCGCAGCCAGGCCAGCATGTAGGTGTCGTGCAGCTTCTTGCCAGACACGCCGGCCATGTAGATGTTCAGAGACTGTGCCTGATCGATCCACTTCTGGCGACGAGCGGCAGCCTCGACGATCCAGGCGGTATCGACCTCGAACGCGGTCGCGTATAGATCACGAAGATCCGACGGCACGCGGTCGATGCGGGACAGCGAACCGTCGAAGTACTTCAGGTCCGCGATCATGACCTCGTCCCAGAGCCCCCGTGCCTTCAGATCACGCACCAGATACTCGTTCACGACGGTGAACTCGCCCGAGAGGTTCGACTTCACGAACAGGTTCTGGAACGTGGGCTCGATACAGGCCGAGACGCCGACGATGTTCGAGATCGTGGCGGTCGGCGCGATGGCCACGCAGTTCGAGTTGCGCATGCCGTGCGCGTGGATCCGTTCGCGCAGGGCTTCCCAGTCGAGGGTCTCGGAGCGGTCGATTTCGAGCAGGGACTGGCCCTCGAGCGCGCCCGACAGACGGCCGCGTTGCTCGGCCAGGAGGTCGATGGAATCCTTGGGCAAAATGCCCCGATCCCAGAGCGACCCCGGAAAACTGCTGTATCTGCCCCGCTCTTCGGCCAATTCGGTGGACGCCCAGTAGGCGTAGTAGCAGACAGCCTCCATCGAACGGTCGGCGAACTCCACCGCCTGCTCGCTCGCATAAGGCACCCGCTGCTGGTGCAGGCAGTCCTGGAAACCCATGATGCCCATGCCCACCGGCCGGTGCCGCAGGTTGGAATTGCGCGCCTTGCCGACCGCGTAGTAGTTGATGTCGACGACGTTGTCGAGCATGCGCATGGCCGTGCGGATCGTGCGGCGCAGCTTCTCGTGGTCGAGTTCCCATCGACCGTCCCGCTCGACCATGTGCGCCACCAGGTTCACCGACCCCAGGTTGCATACGGCGATCTCGGTGTCGCTGGTGTTCAGCGTGATCTCGGTGCAGAGATTGGAGCTGTGCACCACGCCGACGTGCTGCTGCGGCGAGCGCAGATTGCAGGCGTCCTTGAACGTGATCCACGGATGGCCGGTCTCGAACAGCATCGACAGCATCTTGCGCCAGAGCTGGGTCGCCGAGATCTTGCGGGTCGGCGAGATCTCTCCGCGCTCGGCCATCGCCTCGTAGCGCAGATAGGCCTCTTCGAAGTCCCTGCCGATCTTGTCGTGCAGGTCCGGGCAGGAGGAAGGCGAGAACAGGGTCCACTGAGCGTTCTCGAGGACCCGCTTCATGAACAGATCCGGGATCCAGTTCGCCGTGTTCATGTCGTGCGTGCGGCGCCGGTCGTCGCCCGTGTTCTTGCGCAGGTCGAGGAACTCCTCGATGTCCAGGTGCCAGGTCTCCAGATAGGCACAGACCGCGCCCTTGCGCTTGCCACCCTGGTTGACGGCGACGGCCGTGTCGTTGACCACCTTCAGGAACGGGACCACACCCTGGCTCTTGCCGTTCGTGCCACGAATGTGGCTGCCGAGCGCGCGCACCGGTGTCCAGTCGTTACCGAGGCCGCCGGCGAACTTGGCCAGCAACGCGTTCTCCTTGATGGCCTCGTAGATGCCGTCGAGGTCGTCCGAAACGGTGGTCAGGTAGCACGACGAGAGTTGCGAACGCACCGTTGCCGAATTGAACAGCGTGGGGGTCGAGCTCATGAAATCGAACTTCGACAGCAGGTCGTAGAACTCGATCGTGCGATCCTCGCGGTCGATCTCGTTCAAAGCCAGCCCCATGGCGACACGCATGAAGAAGATCTGCGGCAGCTCGATGCGACGCTCGTCCACGTGCAGGAAGTAGCGGTCGTAGAGAGTCTGCAGCCCGAGGTAGGTGAACTGCAGGTCCCGACCGGCGTCCAGTGCGGCGCCCAGCCGGGGGAGATCGAACTGCTCGAGCCTCGGATCCAGCAGCCCCGCCTCGATGCCGACCCGGACGTAGCGCGGGAAGTACTCCGCGTAACGCTCGTTCATCCGCTCCTGGGCGACGGTCTCGCCGA
>JAUIAI010000324.1 GCA_030425615.1 Gammaproteobacteria bacterium | reverse complement strand
CTTCAGACCCTTGGGGTAGCCCGAGCCGTCGAGGCGCTCGTGATGCTGCGAGATGCCGTCCAGCACGAGCTTGGGCAGCTTGTCCGGCGCCATCGCTTCGAGGCCGAGCCGCACGTGCTCGCGCACCAGTGCGTACTCCTTGGCCGTCAGCATGCCCGGCTTCTCGAGCAGCGACTTGGGGAGCTTGGTCTTGCCGACGTCGGCGAGCAGCCCGATCATGCCCAGGTTGCTCAGCTCCGAGCGCGGGAAGCCCAGATGGCGGCCGAGCGCGATCATGTACAGCGACACCTTCACCACGTGGCCGTAGGTGCTCGCGTCCTGGTCGCGCATCTTCGCGACCCACATCATCGCGTCCGGGTTGTCGACCATGCTCTGGACCATGTCGTCGACGACTTCGTTGACGGCATCCAGCTTGGGCAGTTTCCCGGAGCGTACGTCCTTGATCAGCACGTCGATCGTGGACTCGCCGCGCTCGAAGGTCTCGCGCGCGCGGGGCAGTTCCTCCTCGATCGTGACCTGGTCGGCATAGCGCCGCAGCTTCATGTCCGGCGGCAGCAGCCGGCGGAGCTCGTCGCGCTGTTCCTTGCGCCGCTTCTTGCGCTCCCTGGCTGGAGGCTTGGGCGGGCCGAAGAGCAGCTCGCCCAGCCAGGTCATGGTGCTGGTGAAGAGGCTGCGCGTGGGCTTGATCGCATGGCCCGGGGCCGTCTGGTCAAGGAAGGCGCTCAGACGTTGCGAGCCCTGGGTGTACCGCTTGCGTGTCTTGCGGGTGCGATCGTCCAGCGAGGCGAACGAGCGCAGGCTCGCCCGCAGCGAGCGGCTGTCTTCCCGGGGCAGCTCCCAGATCGCAGCCTTGCGGATCGCGGCGACGACCTCCGGGTCGGACTTCTCCAGATCGACCCACACCACCTGGCAATGCTGACGCAGCGAAGCGAGTTCGTCGTCCTCACTGATGCGAAAGCCCTGCAACAGGAAAGGTGTGTCCTGCCACGGCCGGTCGAGCTCGGCCACGAACATGCCGATCTTGAGCTTGTCGCAGGGCAGCTTGTAGCGGTGCAGCGAGACCGGGTCCTGGCCCGGACCGCCGCTGCGCGGTCCGACGGGCGTCGAAGCCACGGCCTTGCCCGCGGCCGCCGCAGGCTCGGGTCCGTCCATACGCATGCCTTGGCGGACGTCGTACTCGCCGTCGTCGGTGGATCGCGAACGCCTCGCCTGGTCGATTACCGGGTCGGAACTCATCGTGGATTTTTCTGGTCCGGCCTCCATGCGAGGCCACCCACTGAGTCTATCGAGCCGGATGCGGACGGCAGTACCCTCAACCGTTCAACGGCGCCCCCGCGACGACCGATGCCGACGGACGGTCGTTCACGCGGAGCCGGAGGCCAACGCGTCGCACAAGGCCATCGTCGGGCCGGGCTGGTTGAGCGTGTAGAAATGCAGCCCCGGGGCGCCGCCCGCCGCGAGTTGCTCGCAAAGCCGGGCGACCACCTCGTGGCCGAAGGCCTGCAGCGAAGCCGCGTCGTCGCCGTAGCCCGCCAGCCGCGCACGGATCCAGCGCGGTATCTCGGCGCCACAGGCGTCCGAGAAACGGGCGAGCTGCTTGAAGTTGGTGATCGGCATCACGCCGGGCACGATCGGGATCGTGACGCCGGCGGCGGTGGCCTCGTCACGGAAGCGGAAATAGGCGTCGGCATTGAAGAAGTACTGGGTGATCGCGGAATCCGCACCTGCCCGGACCTTGGTCACGAAGGCCTCGAGATCGGCCGCCGGCGAGGCAGCCTGGGGATGCATCTCGGGGTAGGCCGCGACCTCGATGAAGAAGGCGTCGCCATAGCGTTCGCGCACGAATCGCACCAGATCGCTCGCGTAGCGGAACTCGCCGTGGTGGCGGCCCGCGCTGCCCGAGGGAAGGTCGCCGCGCAGCGCCACCAGGCGGTCGATGCCGGCGTCGCGGTAGCGGGCGAGCAAAGCATCGATGGATTCGGCCGAGGCGCCGATGCAGCTCAGATGCGGCGCCACGGACAGTCCCTCGCCCCGCATCTCCAGCACGGTGTCGAACGTCTTGGCCTGGCCGGCGCCGCCGGCGCCGTAGGTGACGCTGAAGAACTCCGGGGACAGGCGCTGAAGCGTGGCGCGGGTCTCTCGAAGCTTCTCCGCACCGACGGGGGTGTTGGGTGGGAAGAACTCGAAACTGAAGGGAAGACTCATGGGGTTTCCTCCTGTTCTGCACGTCGTGCGTGCATCAGGTATTCGTGGTTGCCGTCTCCGCCGCTGATCGGGCTGTCGATCCAGCCGCACAGCTTCAGGCCGTGCCCGGGCAGGGCCCGCTCGAACAGCTCTCGCAGACCTTCGCGGGCCGCGGTGTCGCGCACGATGCCGCGCCGGTCCACGGCTCCCGGCCCGAGCTCGAACTGGGGCTTGACCAGGCTGACGAGATCGGCGTCGGGTGCCAGCAGGGCGGCAATGGGTCCGAGCACACGGCGTTGCGAGATGAACGAGAGATCGACCACCACCAGGTCGAAACCCCGCTCGACGATCCGTGCCGCCTCGGCCGCCGCGTCCGCGGATGCGGGACCCGCGGCAGGCGTCCCGGTGGCGCTTCCCGTCCTGGCCGCATCCGCGGCGGGAGACGGTTCCGGTCGGGGGCCGTGCGTCAGCAGCGCCGAGGACAACAGGGCACGGTCGACGTCGCGCACATGGGTGCGCTCGAGCGTCACCACCCGGTCATCGGCCGCGAGTCCGGCATCGAGCTGGCCGTGACCGACCTCGACGCCGATGACCCGTGCTGCGGCGCGTCGCAGCAGCACTTCGGTGAAGCCGCCCGTGCTCTGTCCGAGATCCGCGGCCAGCCGTCCCGCCACCGGCACGGCGAACGCCCTCAGAGCAGCCTCCAGCTTCAGGCCGCCTCGCGAGACGTGTCTGTCTCCGTCGTCACGCCGCACCAGCCGCGTGCCGTCGGGCAGCCGCGACGCGGGCTTGAGCGGGGTGTCGCCGGCCGCCCCGGCCAGTGTGATGTGGCCGGCCTCGATCAGGCGCTGGGCCTCGGTGCGGGATCGGGCCAGGCCGGCCGCCACGGCCAGCCGGTCCGCGCGTTCGGTCATCATCCGCGATCCGTTGCGGACGGCGCATGAACGCCGCCCGCGTCACGGATCAGTAGCGGTAGGTGTCGGGCTTGTACGGGCCCTCGACCGGTACGCCGATGTAGTCGGCCTGCTCGGAGGACAGCTCGGTGAGCATCGCGCCGAGCTTGGCCAGTTGCAGGCGGGCCACCTTCTCGTCCAGGTGCTTGGGCAGCACGTAGACCTTGCCGCGCTCGTAGTAGTCCTGATGGTTCCAGAGTTCGATCTGGGCGATCACCTGGTTGGCGAACGAGGAGGACATCACGTACGACGGGTGGCCGGTGGCGCATCCCAGGTTCACCAGCCGGCCCTGGGCGAGCAGGATGATGCGCTTGCCGTCCGGGAAGATGACGTGGTCGACCTGCGGCTTGATGTTCTCCCACTCGTACTGCTCGAGGGCCGAGACCTGGATCTCGTTGTCGAAGTGGCCGATGTTGCACACGATGGCCTGGTTCTTCATGGCCTTCATGTGGTCGTGCGTGATGACGTCCTTGTTGCCGGTGGTCGTCACGAAGATGTCGGCCTTGTCCGCCGCGTATTCCATGGTGACCACGCGGTAGCCTTCCATGGCGGCCTGCAGCGCGCAGATCGGGTCGATCTCGGTGATCCAGACCTGGGCCGACAGCGCGCGCAGCGCCTGCGCCGAGCCCTTGCCCACGTCACCGTAGCCGCACACCACGGCCACCTTGCCGGCGATCATGACGTCCGTGGCGCGCTTGATGCCGTCGACCAGCGACTCGCGGCAGCCGTAGAGGTTGTCGAACTTGCTCTTCGTGACCGAGTCGTTGACGTTGATCGCACGGAACGCGAGCTCACCCCTGGCCGACATCTGCTTGAGCCGGTTCACGCCCGTGGTGGTCTCCTCGGTGACACCCACGATCGCGTGCAGGTTGCGCTCGTAGAACTCCGGGTCCGTGGCGAGCTTGGCCTTGATGGCCTTGAACAGCGACGCCTCTTCCTCGCTGCCGGGCTTCTCGAGCAGGCTCGCGTCCTTGGCCGCCTTGGCGCCCAGGTGGATCAGCAGCGTGGCGTCGCCGCCGTCGTCGAGGATCATGTTCGAGGGCTGGTTGTCGGGCCACTCGAAGATCTTGTGCGTGTAGTCCCAGTACTCGTCGAGCGATTCGCCCTTGACCGCGAACACGGGAATGCCGGCCGCGGCGATGGCGGCGGCGGCGTGGTCCTGGGTGGAGAAGATGTTGCACGACGCCCAGCGGACTTCGGCACCCAGGGCGACGAGCGTCTCGATCAGCACGGCCGTCTGGATGGTCATGTGCAGCGAGCCGGTGATGCGCGCGCCCTTGAGCGGCTGCTTGGCGGCGAACTCCTCGCGGATCGCCATCAGGCCGGGCATCTCGGTCTCGGCGATGGCGATCTCCTTGCGGCCGTAGTCGGCTTGCGAGAGATCGGCGATCTTGTAATCGGAAAAGGCTTCGGGTTTCAGAACGGCAGACATGGAGGCTCCTTGAAGGGGGACCTGCCTGCGTCTCGGATGGTGCCCGACACATCCGACCGGCCGTGTAGGACCGGGGGAGGCGGCTCGCGCACCATGACTCGACGAGGAGGAAGGTCACGGTTCAGCGAGCGCCGTTGGTTGAACCGTGACCTTCCTCCTCGAAGAGTCATGGTGCG
>JAUIAI010000323.1 GCA_030425615.1 Gammaproteobacteria bacterium | reverse complement strand
CACTTCCAGACCAAGGCCGAGTGCCTGCTCGCGCTCTACGAGGCGGTCAACCTCGAGGGGCTGGGGGTGCTCGCGGGCCATATCGAGCCTGACCGTCCCTGGCGCGGGCAGGTGGAGGACGCCCTGACCGCCTACTTCGAGTGGATGTCAGGCAACCCCATGCTCATGCGCTCGCTGTTCGTCGACGTACTCACGCTCGGGCCGCCCGGCTTCGCGGTGCGCCGTCGGGTACACGAGCGCATCGCCGCCTATATCGTGAGCGTGGTCGGCGGGACGGACGAGGCGGCACCGGTCTTGTCGCACGACCTTTCCGCCGCGCTCGTCGGCGGCATCCATGAACTGGTGCTCGCCCAGTCCGAACGAGGGGAGGCGTTGCGGGTCGATGAACTGGCCCGCGTGGCCACCGAGTTCGTGTGCCGGGTTCTCTGTGTGTCCGGCGGGCACCGGGCGGAACCCGGCCTTTCGCCGCCTCCCTGATCCGGACCTCGGATCACCGCTGCCTCACGTATTGTCCCGGCGCCTCATCGATGATCCCGTAGCCCCGTTTGGGCGCCCCGATGGCCGGCGGCTTGGTGACGCCGCCCGAATGATCGACCAGCCACTGCTGCCATGCCGGCCACCAGGCGCCTGCGTGCTGCTCGGCGGCTTCCATCCAGTCTTCTGGCGCTAGGTGGGCACCGGCCAGAGGCCGCGTGCGGATCCGGTAGCGCCGACGAGGATGGACGGGGCCGCAGACGATACCGGCGTTGTGCCCGCCCGAGGTGAGCAGGAACGTGACCTCGTCCGAGCGCACGAGGTTGTCCGTCTTGTACACCGATTTCCAGGGCGCGACATGGTCGGTCTCGGTGCCGACGATGAACATCGGCACCCGGATGTCGGACAGGCGGATGAGTCGCCCCTCGACCGGGAAGCGGTTCATGGCCAGCTCATTGTCCAGGTAGAGGCGGTACAGATACTCGGAGTGCATTCGGCACGGCATGCGGGTGCCGTCCGCGTTCCACGCCATGAGGTCGATCATCGGTTCTCGCCGGCCCTTCAGGTAGTTGTCCACTGCGGGCTGCCAGAGCAGGTCGCGCGCGCGCAGGAGTGCGAACGCGCCGCCCATCTGCCGGCTCTCGAGCACACCGCTCTGATGCATGACCGCCTCGAGCAGGGCGAGCTGGCTCGGATTGATGAAGTAGGCCAGCTCGCCGGGTTCCGAGAAATCGGTCTGCGCGGCGAACAGCGTGATCGACGCCAGGCGGTCGTCGCCACGTCCTGCGAGCGCCGCCGCGGCGATCATCTTGAGCGTACCGCCGATGCAATAGCCCACCGCGTGCACCTTCGGGCCGGGTACGATCGCCGCGACCGCATCGAGCGCCGCGAAGAAGCCGTCGCGCACGTAATCATCCATACCGACGTCGCGATCCGACTCGTCGGGGTTCTTCCAGGACACCATGAACACCGTGTGGCCCTGGTCCACCAGGTACTTCACCATGGAGTTGCGGGGACTGAGGTCCAGGATGTAGTACTTCATGATCCAGGCCGGCACGATCATCACCGGTTCGGCCTGCACGGTGTCGGTCCGCGGCGAGTACTGGATGAGCTCGATGAGGCGGTTGCGGAACACGACCTTGCCCTCGGTGACGGCGAGATCGCGCCCCACCTCGAAGTCCTCCGCGCCGGCGGCCGGCTCGTTCTGCAGCATCCGCTGAAGGTCTTCCACCCAGTTCCGCACGCCGCGCACCAGGTTCTGTCCGGCTTCTTCCCGCGTCAGCGCGAGAACCTCGGGATTGGAGGCGAGGAAGTTCGAAGGGGACGAGCCGTCGAGCAACATACGGATCGCGAACTCGAGAAGCTGTTCGTGATACTCGGTCAGGCCGGGGACGTCCTCCACGGTCTCCGCGAGCGCGCCTTCGAGGTTCTTGTAGGCACGCGCGTAGACGTTGAACGGGAACTTCTGCCATTCCTCGCCGGCGAAGCGCCGATCAGGGGGGGCATCCGCCCCGGCGGCCGGATCCATCGGCTGACCCGACATCGCCCTGAGGGCGAACGACCAGGTGTCCGAGGCCCGTGCCAGGGCCTGCTGCTGCAGCTCGATCTGTTTCGCCGGCGCCATGGCCAGATGCATGGCCCAGTCCGCCCACGCCGACGTGAACGCCGTGGGGGCCAGGCCGGCGGTCATCTGCGCGATCTGTGCTCGAAACTCGCGGTCGAAATCCTGCGGGCTCGGGGACTGCGGGTCCTTCTGCGTCACGGCGCTCCTCCCTGACTGGCTGCTGACCGTTCAGGCAGTCTGCGCCCGATGTGGGGGGCGTGCCAAGTCCTGCGGTCGCGTGGCGCGACCGCGCCCGGGCAACGCGTGCGCCCGGGCGAGCCCTCAGTCAGGCATCCTCAGGACTGCCTTGACGACATCGCCCCGTTCGGAATCCGAGATCGCCCGGTCGATGTCTTCGAACGCATAGAAGCGGATCAACTCGTTCATCGGGAACCTGCCGGCGCGGTATAGCGCAACCAGACGCGGGATGAGTTCGTGCGGACGTGAGTCGCCCTCGATGATGCCGCGCAGCGTCTTGCCGTTCATCATGATGTCGCGAACATCGACGCACAGCTCGGTGCCCGCTGCGGCGCCGCCCACGAAACCGCATACGCCCCGCGGACGCAGCACCTCCACCGACTGGCGCAGCACCGCCATGTTCGCGGTGGTGTCCAGGCTGCGGTGCGCGCCACCGCCCGTGATCTCGCGCACGGCGGCGACGACGTCAGCAATCCCGGCCGGGTTCAGGGTATGGGTCGCGCCAACCGCCGTGGCTGCCTGCAGTCTGCTGTCGAGCCGGTCCACCGCGATGATCGTGGCGGTCTCGAGGGCCTTCGCGGCCATCACCGCCGCCAGGCCGACGGAGCCCGAGCCGAAGACGACGAGGGAATCCGTCTTCGACGGTTGCAGGACGTTCAGGACGGCGCCTGCACCGGTCTGGAAACCACAGCCGAGCGGTCCCATCATCGCCAGGTCGGTGTCGTCCCCCAGTCGGACGACGTTGCGCGGATGACAGACCGAGTACGTGGCGAACGAGGACTGACCGAAGAACGCGTGACGCACCGGGCCGTCCGCACCGCGTAGCGCGGTCGTGCCGTCGCGGCGTTGCGCGACGAAATTCAGATCGACGAAGTCGTGACAATAAGCCGGTTCGTCGCGAGTGCAGCTTTCGCAGAGGCCGCACGAATCGAAGCTCAGGACGACCGGATCACCGACGCTCAACCCGTGTACCGAGGAGCCGACGGCATGCACGTAGCCGGCCCCTTCGTGGCCCAGGACCACCGGTCTGTCGACCAGGAACGGCCGGTTGAAGAACGAGATGTCCGTATGACAGAGCCCGGTCGCCACCAGCCGCACGAGGACCTCGTCGTCGCGCAGGTCGGTCAGGGTGAGATCTTCGAACCGCAGTCCGGCGCCGGGACGTTGCAGGACGGCCGCGCGTACGGTCAGGGGGGCTTCATGGGTCATCGTGTTCGCAGCAGCATGAGGAACATCTCGAGAAACTCCGCCTCCCGGCTCGTGCGGCGCGCGGGCTCGAGGCCGGCCAGCGTGGCGTGCTCGATCGTACCGAAGAACAGGTCGCGAAGCAGGGCCGGACTCATGGCGGTCCGGATCTGCCCCTGTCGGCGGCCGTCCTCGAGGATCTCCAGGAACAGGGCGGTGTAGGCGCGATTGGCCTTGTGCAGCGCGCTCTCGCGATAGTCGGCACTGGTGCGGAGCTCGCGGACGAGCAGCCGTGAGAGTGGTGCATGGTCCGTGAAAATCGTGAACTGGTGCCGCGCGAACAGTCCCAGGCGGGCTTCCAGACCCGCGGCGCCGGCGAGCTGGCCGCGCAGGGTCTCGATCATGCCTGCGTACCAGTCGACGATCACCCGTTCGAGCAAAGCGCGTTTGGTGGGCGCGAACCGGTAGATCGTGCCCTCGGCGACGCGCGCGCGGGCGGCGATCTCGGCGATGGTGGCGCGGGCGAAGCCCTTGTCGAGGAAGACCTGGTGCGCCGCGGCCAGGACCTCGCGTTCGCGGTCGCGGTTGTGTACCAGTGCGCGGCGTCTGCGCGGTCCGCGTCCCGCCTCGGGCGTTGCGTGGGGTTCGATCACGGTGTCAGCGATTCCGGCGGCCGGCGCCGCGCATTCAAGGTAAAATGAGCAACGCTCATAATACCCGGCCGATCCGTATCATGACCAGACTGCAGTCGAAGGCCCAGCCGCGCTCGTCGGATTTCAAGGCCAATCACGCGTTTCACGAGCAGTTGCTCGACTCCGTTCGCGAGGTTGCGCTGGCGGCCGCGCAGGGCGGCGGCGAGAAAGCCAGGGAGCGGCACCTGTCGCGCGGCAAGATGCTGCCGCGCGACCGCGTCTCCAATCTCCTGGATCCGGGGGCTCCCTTCCTGGAGGTCGGTGCCACCGCCGCCCACGGCCTGTACGACGGCGCGGCGCCTGCCGCGGGCATGATCGCCGGGGTGGGTTCGGTGCACGGCCGGCCCGTGATGGTGGTGTGCAACGATGCCACGGTGGCGGGCGGTACTTACTATCCAGTCACCGTCAAGAAGCACCTGCGTGCTCAGGAGATCGCCGCCGAGAACCGGTTGCCGTGCGTGTACCTGGTGGACTCGGGCGGTGCCAATCTTCCGAATCAGGACGAGGTCTTCCCCGACCGCGACCACTTCGGGCGCATCTTCTTCAATCAGGCGAACATGTCGGCCGACGGCATCGCGCAGATCTCGGTCGTCA
>JAUIAI010000322.1 GCA_030425615.1 Gammaproteobacteria bacterium | reverse complement strand
CCGCGTATTCACCCGCGTCGAGATGACAATGGGTATCGATCAGGCCCGGCGGGGCGACGCCCGGCGCGACCATGCCCTCAGGTGCCGACGAGCCTGCCATCGCGAATCGTGAGTACCCGGTCCAGACGTGCCGCGAGATCCATGTCGTGGGTGACCACGACGAAGCCCGTGCCCCGCTCGCGCGAGATTCCGGCCATCAGTTCGAACACCCGGGCTGCCGTCGTACGATCCAGATTCCCCGTCGGTTCGTCGGCCAGTACGAAGCGCGGCTCGGTCACCATGGCACGGGCCAGGGCAACCCGCTGGCGCTCGCCGCCGGACAGCTGGCCCGGCACGTGGGACAAACGACTGCCCAGACCGACGCGCTCGAGCATCGCGTTGGCCAGACCGGCGGCCTCGGAAGGGGTCAGGCCGCGGATGCGCAGCGGCATGGCCACGTTCTCGGTGGCCGTGAATTCGCCCAGCAGGTGGTGGAACTGGTAGACGAAGCCGAGGCAACGGTTGCGCAGCTCACCCCGTTCGCGCTCGTTGAGCGCATCGGTGGCCCTGCCCGCCACCGTGACCCGGCCGGAGGTGGGCGTGTCCAGGCCCCCCAGCAGGTGCAGCAACGTGCTCTTGCCCGAGCCCGAGGCGCCCACGATGGCGACCCGCTCGCCGGGCTCGATCCTGAGGTCGACACCCGTCAGCACCGGGATCTCGACACCGGCCTGCCAGAAGGATTTGCAGAGCGCCTCCGCCGCGAGCGACGGATCCTGGGCGGCGGTGGGCATCGAGTTGCCCGCCGGAGCGCGCCCGGCCTCATTCATAGCGCAGGGCCTCCGCGGGCCGCACACGCGAGGCACGCCAACTGGGATACAAGGTGGATGCGAATGCCAGCACGCATGCAGTCGCGCCGATGGTGAGCACATCGGAGGCGTGCAGGTCGCTGGGCAGGTAGTTGATGAAGTACACCCCCTTGGGAAGCACTTCGAATCCGAAGAGCTGCTCCACCCATCGAACCAGCGGCCCCACGTTCGCGGCCAGCGCGACGCCCAGGGCAATGCCGATTCCGGTCCCGAGCAGCCCCACCGAGGCTCCCTGCACCACGAAGATCTTCATGATGCTCGACGGCGAGGCACCCAGCGTACGAAGGATTGCGATGTCGGCCTGCTTGTCCGTCACGGTCATGACGAGCATCGACACGAGATTGAACGCGGCCACGGCGACGATCAGCGTCAGGATGATGAACATCATGCGCTTCTCGATCTGTACCGCGGCGAACCAGTTGCGGTTCTCGCTCGACCAGTCGCGCACGTAGAGATCGCCGACCAGCCGCAACGCCAGATCGTCGGCGATGGCTGGCGCGTTCATCATGTCGTCCGTCTTCACCCGGACGCCGTTGACGCCGCGTACCCTGAACAGGCGCGCGGCGTCTTCGATGTTCATGAGCACGAGATTGAGGTCGTATTCGTAGTGGCCCGACTCGAACACGGCAACGATCTCAAACTGACGCAGCCGTGGAAGAACGCCGGCGGGCGTCGCGGTTCCCTGGGGCGCGATCAGAGTGATCCGGTCCCCCACTCCGAGCAGATACCGCTCGGCGAGCTGGCGGCCGATCGCTATTCCGAATCCACCCGGCACGAGCGCGTCCGCACTGCCGGCCGCGAAGCTTTCCAGGTAGTCGGCAACCCGCCCTTCGACCGCGGGGTCGATGCCTCTGACGAACACGCCCCGGACACTGTCGCGATGCGTGAGCATCGCCTGGCCGGAGACGAAGGGCGCCGCGGCCAGGATACGGGCATCCTCCCCGGCGGTCTTCGCGATCTCGCGCCAGTCGGTGATGGGGTCGGATCCCGCGAGCACCTCGATGTGCGAGAGCACCGACAGCATCTTGTCACGGACTTCCTTCTGGAAGCCGTTCATGACCGACAGCACGACGATCAGTGCCGCGACGCCGAGCGCGATGCCCGCCACCGAGAGTACGGAGATGAACGAGATGAAGCCGTTGCGTCGCCCGGTCTTGCGGCTCGCACGCGTGTACCGCAACCCGATGAACAGTTCGTAGGGCATGGCCATGATTGCGCGCGCAGTTTGCCACACTTCCATGCAAGACCCGCCTCATGTCGCCCCCGCGAAGAACGGCTTTCGTCCGCTTGGGCACAATTCCACCCATGCTCGCCATCCTGCTCACCGACACCGTTGCGGACAGCGCGGCCACCAGCGCACCTGCCCTGGCACGGCTCTGCCGCGGTCCGACGCAACAGACACGTGCGCTCGATACGCCTGAAGCCCTGCGGCGGACCCCCGCCGAACACTGGCTCGCCAGCGCGTACGGGCTCGCTCCGGCGGTGAATCCGGCGGCCTACGCACGGTTGAACGAAGCCCCGCAGACCCCGGTGCCCGCCGAAGCGATCACGGCGCGCCCCGTGCACCTTCGCGCCACGATGGATCACCTCGTCCTGCACTCTCCGGAGGGGCTGATGATCACTCGCGATGAGTCGGAGGCGCTGGCCGCGACTGCTCGCCAGCATTTCGGGGGGGACGGAATCGGATGGGAATGCCTGAGCGCCACCTGCTGGGCAGTGACTTTCGGCGAGAGCCTGCGCGCGCTCGAACTCGCGAGCGCGCGGGCCGCCCACGGACGCAATGTCGACCTGTACATGCCCGCCGGCGACGACGGACGCCGCGCCCGGGCGGTCCTCAACGAACTCCAGATGCTCTGGCACGACCATCCGGTCAACCACGAACGCGAAGCCCGCGGCCTGCCGGCGGTGAACAGCCTCTGGTTCGAGGGCGCCTGCCCCGCCGTGCACCAGTCTCCGTTCGCCGCTGTCTTCGGTTCGGACGACACGTTGGCCGGGCTGGCGCGTGCCACAGGCGCGACACTGGCTCCCGCCCCTTCCGGGGCCCGCGCGATGGCCCCGGCTTTGCGTCAGGCGCTCGGCACGGGTGAGGTCCTCTGGATGCCCGGGCCGGATCAGACCGATGCCCTCGACGCAGTCCTGTCCGTCGGTGGCTGGCCGCGAGGCAGCCGGCTCGTCCGACTCGGCCCCGCCAGCTGGCAGGTTCACGCAATCGATGCCAGGCCCGGCCCGATGGACTGGCTGCGCCGTTGGTTCGGCCGTGGCTGACAGGCCGACCGGAGCCGTCCGTCGGCCGACCGAAACCGCGGCACTCGCCGGACATCAGGGTGCGGCGCCCCGCCTGCAGCGACGCGCGGTTCCCGACCCGGTACTGGCGCGGCTGACCGAGGCCGGACTGCACCCCGTCCTGGCACGGGTGGCGGCCGGCCGTGGTGTGGACAGGCCGGAGTCGCTGAACCCGACGCTGGACGGGCTCCCCCACCCACGCCTGATGTCGGGTCTGGAGGCCGCCGCATCCCTCGTCGCCGACGCGATCGGCGACGGTGCCCCCATCGTCGTCGTCGGCGACTACGACTGCGACGGCGCCACGGCGAGCGCCGTCACCGTGCTCGGGCTGCGCCGGCTCGGCGCCGTCGTCGACTATCTGGTACCGAACCGCTTCAGACACGGATACGGGCTTTCGCCGGCGCTGGTCGAACTGGCTGCCGCCCACCCGCGGCTGGGACGAGCCGCCGTGCTGATCACCGTGGACAACGGCATTGCCAGCCTCGACGGCGTGCGCGCCGCGCGGGACGCGGGCATGACCGTGATCGTCACCGATCACCACCTGCCCGGCGAACGTCTGCCCGACGCGCACGCGATCGTGAACCCGAACGTCCCCGGATGCACCTTTCCGAGCCGCCACCTGGCCGGCGTCGGAGTGGCGTTCTACCTGGTCGCCGCGGTGCGCGCGGCGCTGCTCAGCCGGGGTCGCCTGCAGGCGCCGGGCCCCGCCCTGGGCGATCTGCTCGACCTGGTGGCCGTCGGCACGGTCGCCGACGTCGTCCCCCTGGACGAGAACAACCGCCGACTGGTTCACGCCGGTCTCCAGCGCCTGCGGGCCGGCCGGGGCCGGCCCGGCCTTCAGGCCCTGATGCGGGTGGCGGGTTGTGCGCAGGATCGCGTGGGAGTGCGCGAACTCGGCTTTCTGCTCGGCCCGCGAATCAACGCCGCGGGACGGCTCGACGACATCACGATGGGGATCGAGTGCCTGCTGGCTTCCGATCTCGAGACGGCCACGACCCTGGCCGCCCGTCTGGACGAAATCAACCGCAGACGTCGTGAGACGCAGCTCGAAACCCAGACGCAGGCGCTCGACCGGGTCGGCGACCCCTGCGCCGACACACGCGCCATCGTCGTGCACGATCCCGCCTGGCACCAGGGGATCGTGGGTCTGGTCGCCGGACGATTGCGCGAGCGCCACCACCGCCCCTCGTTCGCCTTCGCGCCCGACGAGCAGACCGGGCTCTGGAGAGGATCGGGCCGCTCGATCCCCGGCGTCCACCTGCGTGACATGCTGGCCCTGGTGGACAGCCGCCATCCGGGTCTGATCGAGCGCTTCGGCGGCCATGCCATGGCCGCGGGTCTGAGCCTCCGACACGAGGCACTGGAGGCCTTCCCGGCGGCACTCGAGCAGGCGCTCTCCGACGCCTGCGACCCGGACGCCTTTTCGCCGCGACTGATGACCGACGGCGGTCTCACCGGCGAACAGTGCACGCTCGATCTGGCTCTGCTCCTGGAGCGGCACATCTGGGGAGCCGGTTTTCCCGCCCCGGTGTTCGCCAACCGTTTTCACGTCAGGAGGCAGCGGATAGTCGGTTCCGGACATCTTCAGCTGCTCCTGGAACTCGACGGCCGCCCGCTGGAGG
>JAUIAI010000321.1 GCA_030425615.1 Gammaproteobacteria bacterium | reverse complement strand
GAGCCCGGCGATCCGAACAGTCTCCGCCCGGGACGGTTCTCTGCCCATGCGCCATGGAACGGGCGGCACCTGTCGCAGACCGATGGTGGGTCGCTTCGCCCCCCGATAGCCCAGATAAGGGAACATGCCCATTCCCGGTGCGGGGCCGGCGCGCGGGGCCGGACGCTCGAACCGGATCGTTCGGTTGATAAGATCGCCGACAGCCGAACATCGCCGGCCCACGACACATCACGGAGACAGCATGCCGACCCTGCACCAACGGTCGACCCACCTCGACCTGATCCTGTCCAGCCTGAGACGCTTCGGGCCCAAGACGGCCTTCATCGGCGAGCACGAGACCCTCACCTACCGGCAGAGCGCCGAACGTCTCGCGCGCTGGGCCACCGCCCTGCAGGCCCTGGGCGCGGGTCCGGGTGACGGCTTCGGCCTGCTTTCGCCGAACCGGCCGGAGGTCTGGTTCGGCCAGATCACACCGGCGCTGGTCGGGGGACGCTACACGGCGCTGCACCCGTTGGGCTCGCTCGAGGATCACCTGCACATGTGCCGCGAGGCCGGGCTGCGCTTCCTGTTCGTGGACCCGGCCTACGCGGAACGGGCACAGACGCTACTCGAGCAGAGCGGAACGGTGGAGCACGTGCTCAGCTTCGGGCCCGGCGAGTGCGGAACCGACATTCACGCCCTGGCGGAACAGGCCGCCTCCAACCCGCTGCCCGCGACGGCCGGGTCGCCGGAGCAACTCAGCTGGCTGCTCTACACGGGCGGCACCACGGGCATTCCCAAGGCGGCGATGCTGCCCGAGCGCGCACTGTTCCAGATGGCCCTGAGCGTGACCACCGGCTGGGATCTTCCCCGCGAGCGTCGCTATCTCGCGGTGGCGCCGATCTCGCACGCCGCCGGCATGATGGTCGTACCCACCCTGATGACGGGCGGCACGGTCATCCTGCAGAAGGGCTGGGATGCGCAGCGCTGGCTGGAGGGCGTGCAGACGCACAAGGCGACCATGAGCCTGCTCGTCCCCACCATGATCTACGCGCTGCTCGATTCCCCCGCGCTCGACGAAACGGACCTGAGCTCCCTGCAGACCATCATGTACGGCGCCTCTCCGATGGCACCGGCCAAGCTGGTCGAAGGCATGCGTCGAATGGGTCCGGTGTTCAGTCAGCTGTACGGGCAGACCGAGTGCGCGGGCATCGTCTCCTGCCTCTGGCGCGAGCAGCACGACGCCGGCGACGAAGCCCGCCTGTTGTCCTGCGGCCAGGCGATGCCCGGGGCGCGCATGGCGATCCTCGACGACGACTCGCGCGAACTTCCGCCCGGAGAACCCGGCGAGATCTGTGTGCAGGGCCCCTGCGTCATGGACGGCTACTGGCAGCGCGACGACCTCACGCAACAGGCCCTGGTGGACGGCTGGCTGCGCACGGGCGACGTCGGCACCATGGACGAAGACGGTTATCTGACCATCGTCGACCGCAAGAAGGACATGATCGTCTCGGGCGGCTTCAATGTGTTTCCGCGCGAGATCGAAGACGTCATCATGCGCGACGAGGCCGTCTCGGCGGCCGCGGTCATCGGCGTGCCCGACGACAAGTGGGGTGAGTCGGTCAAGGCCCTCGTGGTCGCGCGCCCCGGGGCACAGGTCGACACCGAACGCCTGAAGCAACTCGTGCGCGATGCCAAGGGTTCGATCTACGCGCCCAAGAGCGTGGACGTGGTCGATGCACTGCCACTCACCGCGGTGGGCAAGCCCGACAAGAAGGTTCTGCGGGCGCGCTACTGGGAAGGCCGGTCCCGCGCGGTGAACTGAGCGGCGCCGGTATGAACGGACACAATGCAGGCTCACACGGCGCGGCCGCGCGTCCCGCCGACCGCGGACTGCCCCTGATCGCTGCGCCGATGCTGCTCGTATCCGGAATCGACTATGTCGTGTCCGCATGCCGGGCCGGCATCGGCGGGTCGTTCCCCACCGCGAACGCACGCAGTCCGCAGGAACTCGACCGCTGGCTGACCGTCATCGGCGAGCGGCTCAGTCCGGGGATGACGGATTCATCGACGCCGCCCGGAGAACTCTGGCCGAACCTCATCGTGCATCGGTCGAATCCGCGCCGGGACGAGGATCTGCGTGTGCTGATCGCGCACGGTGTGCGCCAGGTGATCACGAGCGTGGGCGCCCCTGACGCCGTGCTCGGGCCACTGCACGATGCCGGCTGCCGGGTGTTCGCCGACGTCGCTTCGGAGCGGCATGCCCGCCGTGCGGTCGAGGCCGGCGTCGACGGACTGATCCTCCTCACCGCGGGCGCGGGGGGCCAGACCGGGTGGGCCAATCCGTTCGCGTTCGCGCGCGCGGTGCGCCGCTTCTGGCAGGGCCCCATGGTGCTCGCCGGCGGGGTGGCCGACGGCTACGCGCTGTTCGCGGCCCGCGCGCTCGGCTTCGATCTGGCCTATATGGGCACTCGCATGATCGCAACCCGTGAGAGCGCTGCGGCCGCGGCCTACAAGCAGATGATCGTCTCGGCCTCGCTGGACGACATCGTGCTGACCCGCGCGTTCACCGGGCTACCCACCAACATGCTGCGACCGTCCATCGAGGCGGCCGGGCTCGACCCGGAGGCGTTGCCCGAACATCCGGGTCTGGATGCCGCGCGGGATCTGGACAGGGCCGCCCGGGAATCGGGCGGCCCGCGTCGCTGGCGCGACATCTGGAGCGCCGGCCACGCCGCCGCCGGCATCGACGATGTCCCGTCGATGCACGACCTCGTCATGCGAACCGCGTGCGAGTACCGGCAGGCCGCCGAACGCGCCGGACACTTGTCGGACGCCCAGCGCGACGCCTGACCGGCGCCCGGGTGCGCCCGGCGGGGTCGGAGCCGGCCCGGCCGGGTCAAGCCCGCGTCATTCCACGGAAATCAGCTCGACCTTGAACTTGAGCGTCGCATTCGGCGGGATACCGCCGGGGGACCCGCGAACGCCATAGGCCAGCTGAGGCGGGATGACGACCTCGTAGGTCGAGCCGGCCGGCATCAGCTGCAACAACTCCTGCCAGCCGGGAATCACCTGGCCGACACCGAACACGGCCGGTTCGCCGCGCGAATAGGAGCTGTCGAACACCTTGCCGTCGATGAGCTGGCCCTCGTAGTGGACCTTGACGCGATCGCGCGCCGAGGGCTTTGCACCGTCACCGGACTCGAGGACTCGATACAGCAGACCGCTGTCGGTCTTCTTCACGCCGTCGTTCTTCGCGTACTCGTCGCGAAACGCCTGACCGGCCGCCACGTTGGCCTCGGCAGCCTTGGCCTGCTCGGCCATGCGACGCTGGTTGGCCGCATCCAGAACGGTCTGCATCTGCTCGGCGGTCAGACGCGGCTCGCGTCCGTTGAGCACGTCGGCCAGCGCGGCCAGCAGGGACGCGGAATCGACCTCGAGGCCATCCGACTCGAAACGACGCTTGAACTGCTGGCCGAAGTGAACGCCCAGTGCGTAGGAGAACTGCTGCTGCTCCGTTTCGGGCTTGCCTTCGAGCACATCGGCGGCAAACGCAGGAGCAGTGAGGCCGAGCGCCAGCGGTAACGCCAGCGCCCGGCAGAGTCGGTTCGCGAACAAGGGGATCTCCAAGGGGGGACTGGAAGGTGAGTTGCTACATTATGCGCGTCCCCCCTCGTCCGGCGCCGGATTGAACCCGCCTCGCCGGAGCGGCCATAGACACACGGAGACCCGATCGCCATGCTGCCCCTGTCCATTCTCGACCTCGTTCCCGTTCGCGAAGGCCAGACGCCGGCCGAGGCTCTGCCCACGGCACTGGATCTGGCGCGCCACGCCGAGAAGTGGGGCTATCGCCGCTTCTGGGTGGCCGAGCACCACAACATGGTCGGCATCGCCAGCGCGGCGACGTCCGTGGTCATCGGCTATCTCGCCGGTGGCACGTCCACCATCCGCGTGGGTTCGGGCGGCATCATGCTCCCCAACCACGCGCCGCTCATCATTGCCGAGCAGTTCGGTACGCTCGAATCCCTCTATCCGGGTCGTATCGATCTCGGCCTGGGTCGCGCACCGGGCACGGACCAGCTCGCCATGCAGGCCATGCGGCGCGACCCGATGTCGGCCGAGCGCTTCCCCGAAGACGTTCAGGAGCTGCGCGCGTTGCTCGGACCCGTTCAGCCGGGGCAGCGGATCCGCGCGGTTCCCGGGGCCGACCTGAAGGTTCCGCTCTGGATTCTCGGATCGAGTCTGTACGGTGCGCAGGTGGCCGCCTATTTCGGGCTGCCCTATGCTTTCGCGTCGCACTTCGCGCCGGACGCCCTGCTCGACGCCCTGCACCAGTACCGCACGCGCTTCCAACCCTCGGAGCAGTGCGAGACCTCCTATGCCATGCCCTGCGTGAACGTGGTCGTTGCGGACACGGACGCCGAGGCGAAGCGCCTGTTCACCAGCCTGCAGCAACGATTCGTGGGCATGGTGCGCAATCAGCGGGGGCTGCTGCAGCCCGCCATCGACGACATCGAGACCTATTGGACGCCCGCCGAGAAGGCGCATGCCATGCGCATGCTCTCCTGCTCGTTCGTGGGCTCCCCTGACACCGTGCGCGCCGAGATGCAGCGTTTCATCGAACGCACGGGCAGCGACGAGCTGATGGTCAGCGCCGCGATCTTCGATCACGACGCGCGTCTGCGCTCCTACGAGTTGCTGGCCTCGATCGGCCAGGAGCTCGAACCGGCCGGCAGGGCTGCCTCGAGCGTGTCGTGATGTGACGGCCAGCT
>JAUIAI010000320.1 GCA_030425615.1 Gammaproteobacteria bacterium | reverse complement strand
GACCTGGGCAGTGCTGACCCGGGGGGTTGCGATCCGCGGTGGTTCGACCCTGGGCACCGTCACGCTACGCAGCATTGCGTCCAGCTCTCTCTGCCGCCGCGCATTCTGCTGGGCGAGAGAGTTGTTGAGCTGGGTCAGCGACTGCGAAAGGATCGCCATGGCACTGGGCCCCGAGTTGGGTCGTTTGTACGAGCCCGATGCATACAGCGATTCGATCCATTCAGGGCCGGTCTTCAACTGCTTTCTCAGCCTCTGCGCCTTGTCCTCCAGGTTCTGCTGCATCGCCGAGACTTCCTGCTCGATCGCCGGCGGCCGGCGCTTGCCGGACAGATCGACGGCATATCGTTGCTCGATCGCCTTCAACTGCTGCTCGTATCCCGCCAGCGCCTCGGCGTAAGCCTGCGCATCCCAGCCTCCCGCCACATTCTCGTAGCAGCGGGTGAAGTCCGAGAAACGATCCTTCATCGCCCGCATGTCCTGTTGGATGGACCGGGGAGAGGCCGGTGTGCGATACGCGAGCCCGATGTCCCCGCAGCGGTCCTTCAGTGCGTGGGACAGACTCTTGCGGGCCGTCTGCGCATGCAGCGTTTGCCAGGCCGCGTGGCTGAGCCGGAGATTCTTCTCCTGTCGGCGATGTGATTCCAGGCCGTCGAACCCCATGCCCGCGTCGCCGGCCGCGGCAGCACCTGGTGACGCGCCCGAATCGAGACGGGCGGTCAGTTCCTCCGGGCCGTGGCGAGAGGCCCCGCCGGCTTCGGCCGAGAGACTGTCGAACGTGAAGCCCTGCCCCGCCTGCGAACCGGCCGGCGAAGGCAGCGGCTTCGGCCAGTCACGAAGGAAGGACTGGATGCAGGCGTAATGCTGCTCGCAGTACGCGGCAACCCGGTCGTACTCGGGTTGCGTGATCGGGGTGTCGGCTTCGCGCAGGCGGACGCGCTGCTCCATGCACATGTACTCGCTCTGGCATTCGATCGTGATGTCCAGATTGCGCTCGCGCCTTTGCCCGAGTTCGACCGACGTGCCGGCGGAACCCGCGGGGCCGGCAACCGCCGCCGGCGTTGCGTCCGACTCGAGCGAAGCATCGGGGTCACAACGTCCGGTCGCCGCGTAGGCATCGTCCTGCCAGTCACGGGGCAGCATGTCCACGAGATATCCGTGGCACGCACTGCGGATGGTCTCGTCGGTCTGGGATTCGAGCGCGGGGATGTCTTGTGCCCAGACGCTGCCACTGATCGCGAGCCACCCCAGCATCGCCAGCCAGCCCGCCCCCGATCCGCGTTGCATCAGCATGCCCCCGTTCGTCGAGTACCGTGTCCGTCGAGAATCCCGGGGTTCGTTGACCCGGGAACGTCGTGCCTCTCGCGGGACGTCACGTCAGCCCGCTTCGGCTTCGTTGATGAGTTCAAGAGCCTGCTTGTAGTACTTGGCCGCCGGGCCCTGGTTGCGGACATAGTCATAGAGGTACTTCAGCGCCTCTGTCTTGCGATCGACCCGGAGATAGGCCTCGCCCCGGAAATAGTCGAAGGAGGGATCCAGGGGCATTCCGAGAGAAGCGAGCTTGTCGAAGACCGGCAACGATCCCAGGTACTCCTTGTCCTTGAGCAGGCGGGTCAGTTGCAGCATGTACTTGTCTCGGCGCAACGCCGGCGGAAGCGACTCTTCCATCGCCTGCATCTCCGCCCGCCTGCGGGCGTTCTCGGCAAGGATCGACTCGACCGCCTCCCGCTCGGAGGGCTTCAGGTTGACATAGGCCGGCTCCGCCTTCACGGATTCGCAGACTTTCGTTTCCCTTTCGGCAAGGCACTCGTCGCCCAGTTTCCGCGTCGACGCGGGAACCAGGGCGGAAACGTCCAGGGCCGGCTCCATGAGCGGCATGCGCTTCAACGCAGTCATCCCCCCGTCGAGCGTGTACACCTTGGTTCGCGTCTTCCCGCCCTGCCTGACGGATCCGAAGACCTGGAAATACTGTTTGCCGGCTTCGATCCGGAAGGTCACCGGCGGGTAGTTGACATCCCGGTCGTTGTGGCGCGCGTAGCCACCGGAGATCGAGTACTCGCCGGGAAACAGATCAAGACGTACCGCACCGTAGTCAACCTTCGCCACCAGTTGCCCGTCGATACGCACCTGGTTCAGGTACTCGTTCACTCCCGAGAACGCGACGAACAGCGTTCCCTTGCCTTCCGGCACCGGAGCCGCGAGAGCCTGGTTCCTCGCCTCGTCCGCCAGTCTGGGTTGCGGCGAGGGGTACGGCATCGACATGCACCCTGACAAGATCGCTCCGCCCAGAAAGGAAAGCATCAGGGATTTGCAGAGACGGCTCTTGAATAGAGGCGGGAGAAGGGACATCGATCAGCTCCGGTCAACGAGTTAGCCGAGACCGCCACCCACTGCGCAGGTCCGGGCGAACCGGAGGAACGGGGGCGCCGACGGCGATCGAGCCGTGCGACGGACCGGCGCACAGCTCGAATCGGACAGACCCTACGATGCCGCAAAACCGGCGGTCATTCGAGACCACCAGGGACCGGCGGAGCGATCGGCGGGCCGGGCGGCGCCGACTCAGTCCGAGATCGGGGCGCGGGCCAGGCCGAGAAGCGCCGTGTCGACGCGCCGCACGGCGAAGAGCGGCACCTTCTCGAGCAGGTGCGCCATGCGCCCGGCGCCGACGAAGACCTTGCGCATGCGCTCCCCGGCAAGAGGAATGTGGCCGGCCTCGATCAGCCCGCCGCCGATGTAGACACCGCCGAAGGCGCCGGTCGCGAGCACCGACTCGGCCGCGAACCGGGCCAGCAGATCGGCGAAGCGCTCGAGCGTCGCGATCGCCGCGGCATCGCCACGCGCGCCGGCCGAGGTCACCGCGGACGGCTCCGCGCGGGTGCCGTGCATGGCCTCGTGAAGACGGCCGATTCCCGCACCGCACAGGACGTCCTCCGCCTCCAGAGGCCGGTCTCCGACCGCGGCCTGCAGGCGCGCCCGCAGGCGGGCGTCGTCACAGGCCAGGGAGACATGCCCTCCCTCGGTGGCGACGCTGCGATAGCCACCGTCGCGCGGCACCCAGAGCGACACCCCCAGACCGGTTCCGGGTCCCAGCGCCACCCGCGGCAGGCGCGGATCGCAAGGGGGTAATGCCTCTCCCAGCGTGCGGAGATCGTCGCCGCCCAGATGCGGGATCGCCAGCGCCTGCGCCTCGAAGTCGTTGACGAGCCGGACCGCGCCAGTGCCGAGCCAGGTGGCGAGCGCGTCCTCGCTGATCAGCCAGTCGGCATTGGTGAGCGCCGCCATGCCGTGCCGCACCGGTCCGGCCACGGCGACGAGGGCTTCGCGGAAGCGGGGCGCGCCGAAGCGCTCGATCGCGGCATCCAGCGCATCCTCGAAACGAGCGTGGTCCCGGACCGCGATCTTGACCACGTCGCGGATCTCACCGGATGCATCCACGCAGCCGAATCTCGCATTGGTGCCGCCGATGTCGGCGACGAGCCGCAGTCCGGTTCGCTCGTTCATCTCGTGAGTCGGGCCCGAAGGATCAGAGCATCGGGCTGGTCTGGCCGACCGCGCCGTTCAGGGCATCGAGGAACGTACGCGCCCAGTGACGGTTATCGAACATGGTGACCTTGCCCATGAGCTTGCGATGACGCTCGCAGCGCTCTTCGCGCGACATGCGCAGCGCCAGCTGCATGGCCTCTGCGACCTCGTCGAGATCGTACGGGTTCACGATCAGGGCTTCGGTCATGGTCTCGGCCGCGCCGGCGAACCGGGACAGCACGAGCACGCCCGGGCTGTCCCGGTCCTGCGCCACGACATACTCCTTGGCCACCAGATTCATGCCGTCACGAAGCGGTGTCACGAGCCCGACACCGCTGGTGGCGTACAGCGCGGCCAGCGTACGGCGCGCAACCGCCCTGTGGATGTATCGGATCGGTGTCCAGTCGAAGTCGCTGAACCGGCCGTTGATGGCGCCGGACAGGCCCTCGAGCTGCTGGCGGATGTCCGCGTAGGCGTCGACGTCCACACGCGTGGGCGGCGCCACCTGCGTGAACACCACCTGGCCGCGGTTCTCCGGATAGGTCTCCAGCAGCCGCTCGAAGGCGCGCATGCGCTGCGGCAGCCCCTTCGTGTAGTCGAGACGGTCTACGCCGATGACATTCGTGCGTCCCAGATTGCGCGAACGCTGCCGGTCAACCTGTTCACCGGCCTGCCGGGTTCGCGCGAGCGCGCGGAAGGGCTCGGCGTCGACGCCAATGGGGAATGAGCGCGCGACCAGGGTCCGGCCGTAGGCCACGAGCATGTTGTCGCCGATGTCCCGGCCCTTGGCCTCCTCGGTGACATAGCGGCGGAAGTGGACGCGATCCACCTCGGTCTGGAATCCCACGACATCGTAGGAGAACAGCGAGCGCACCAGCCACGCATTCTGCGGCACCGTGAGCAGCACCTGCGTGGGGGGAAACGGAATGTGCAGAAAGAAACCGATGGGGTTCGCGACGCCCATCGCCCGCAGCTCCGAAGCCAGCGGAATCAGGTGGAAATCGTGCACCCAGATGACGTCGTCAGGCCGGATGAGCTCGCGTACGCGCTCGGCCAGACGACGGTTCACACGCTGGTAGCCCTTCAGATGGGCGCTCTCGAACTGCGCGAGATCGACCCGGTAGTGGAACACGGGCCACAGAACCTGGTTCGAAAAACCGAGGTAGTAGGTCTCGTACTCCTCGCGGGTGAGGTCGGTGGTGACCAGTTCGACGTTGCCGATCTCCTCGGTCTGCAGGC
>JAUIAI010000319.1 GCA_030425615.1 Gammaproteobacteria bacterium | reverse complement strand
AAGCAGCTCGGCGTCGACATCATGACCGGTCACTGGGAGTTCACCTACGGTATGGAGCGCATGTTGTCGGTGATCGAGAACGACTTCGCCGGCCACATCGACTTCGTCGCCCAGAACGTCAAGACGACGGACTTCGAGGATCCGGTCTTCGAACCGTACTCGATGCGTGAGCTGACCGGTGTCCCCGTGGCGGTGATCGGCCAGGCGTTTCCGTACACGCCGATCGCCAATCCCCGCCACATGGTTGCCGACTGGAGCTTCGGTATCCAGGACACGCGTATGCAGGAGATCGTCGACCAGGCCCGCGACGAGGGTGCCCAGGTGGTGGTCGTGCTTTCGCACAACGGCATGGACGTCGACATCAAGATGGCCTCGAGGGTCACGGGTATCGATGCGATATTCGGCGGGCACACGCACGACGGGATGCCGGCACCCGTGGTCGTCGACAATCCGGGTGGGAAGACACTGGTCACCAACGCCGGCTCGAACGGCAAGTTCCTGGGGCTGATGGACTTCGAGGTCAAGGGCGGCAAGGTCACGGACTACCGCTACCGACTGCTGCCGGTGTTCTCCAACATCCTGCCGGCCGACGCCGAGATGTCGGCGCTCATCGATCGCATCCGCGCGCCGCACAAGGCACGGCTCGAAGAGGTGCTCGCGGTGAGCCCCGAGGTGCTGTACCGGCGGGGCAACTTCAACGGCACCTTCGACCAGCTCATCGTGGATGCGCTGATCGACGTCAAGGATGCGCAGATTGCGTTCTCGCCGGGGTTCCGCTGGGGAACCTCGATTCTGCCCGGCCAGGCCATCACGCGTGAGCACCTGATGGACCAGACCGCGATCACCTATCCGCAGACCACGGTCACGGACATGACCGGCGAGTTCGTCAAGACCGTGCTCGAGGACGTGGCCGACAATCTCTTCAATCCCGACCCCTACTACCAGCAGGGTGGCGACATGGTCCGCGTGGGCGGGCTCACCTACGCCATCGATCCCCTGGCGGACGCGGGCAAGCGTATTCATGACATGCGCCTGAACGGGGAACTCATCGATCCGGCGCGCACCTACCGGGTGGCCGGCTGGGCGCCGGTCGCCGAAGGCGCAGAGGGAGAACCGATCTGGGAGGTGGTCGAGCGCTATCTGGCCGACCATCGCGAACTGACGGTCCGTGAACTCAATACGCCGAGGCTCATCGGCGTGCAGGACAACCCGGGGATGGCCTGACATGATCAAGAACGCATTCTCTGCCGGCATCATCGGCTTCGCGCTGGCGGCGCCCGTATGGGCACAGGACGCCGCCACCTTCGAGTCCAAGTCAATGACGCCCGAGACCGCCTTGCAGGCGGCGCTGGCGGCCCGGGCCGCTTGCCGTGAGTCGGGTTACCAGGTCTCGGTCGCCGTGGTCGACCGGGCCGGTCTCGTGCAGGTCCTGCTGCGGGATCGTTACGCGGGAGCGCACACGGTGGGCTACGCGACCGACAAGGCCTGGACTGCGGCGAGCTTCAGGACCGCCACCGAGGAACTGCGCGAGTTCACGGAGCCGGGTCGCCCGGAGGCGGGTATCCGTCATGTCGCACGGGTGGCGACCGTGGGCGGTGGTCTGCCCATCTCGGCGGCGGGGACGCTTTTCGGTGGTATCGGCGTATCGGGTGCCCCCGGAGGCCAGGCCGACGCCCGGTGCGCCCAGGCCGGCATCGATGCCGTCGAAGCCGATCTCGCGTTCTGAGCCGACAGGAACCCCGGCCGTGAAAGACAGTGAATCGCGTTCACCTGCGGGTGTGACACGACGGGCCACCCGCTGCGCCGGTTTTGCCTGGCTTGTCGCGGCCGCGGGCGTCGTGGCTGCGTTCCTGGCCGTCGTGGCGATCCCCGCGACCGTGCTCGCGGCAGACGGAGCGTCGGGGCGGCAGTTCGAGCCGGTCACGGTCGATCTGACCCCTCAGCGTCTGAGCGAGCGGGTCTGGTTCGTACAGGGCCTGCCGGGGATGATCTCCACGGCGAATCAGGGATTCAACTCCAACGCCGGGTTCGTGGTGACGGACGAGGGTGTCGTCGTCTTCGACGCGCTCGGCTCCCCGTCGCTGGGCGAGTCGCTGCTGGCCGAGATCCGCAAGATCACGGATCAGCCCGTGCGGCGGGTGATCGTCAGTCACTATCACGCCGATCACTTCTACGGGGTGCAGCCGTTCAAGGCGGCCGGCGCAGAGATCTGGGCACACGAGAAGGTGACTGACTATCTCGCCACGGACGCGCCGGTGTTGCGTCTGGCGGAGCGGCGACAGTCGCTCTTCCCGTGGGTGGACGAGCGGGCGCGCATCACGCCGCCGGACGTCACCATTGGCGAGCAGGCGGTGTTCGAACTCGGTGGGCTCACCTTCCGGCTGTTCCACGTCGGTCCGGCGCACACGCCCGAAGACCTCATGATGTACGTCGAGCAGGAGCAGGCGCTGTTCGCCGGCGACCTCGTGTTCGCCGGCAGGGTGCCGTTCGTGGGCACTGCGGACAGCCGAGCCTGGCTCGCCGCGCTCGACGACCTGGCCGCCCGTCGTCCGAATCTGCTCCTGCCCGGGCACGGCGCCGCCTCACGTCAGGCGGCTCAGGACATCGAACTGACTCGTTCCTACCTGCGTCATCTGCGCTCGGTCATGGGTGAGGCCGTCGAAACGCTGATGTCGTTCGACGAGGCCTACGAACAGGCCGACTGGTCCGCCTACCGGCATCTGCCGGCGTTCGAGGCCGCCAACCGCCGCAACGCCTACAACACCTTCCTGCGCATGGAGCGTGAGGCGCTGGAGGGCGCGCGCTGACGCGGCTCAACACGAAAGCCGTGTCGAAGGGGCTCGTGCGGTCTTTACGTGGCCTGCTAGCATAAAGCGCTTTGATCGCTCGGCCAGCGGCGCCCAAGCGTCGCGACCGTCGGGCGGAAGGAGCGTGAAAGACCGTGTGTGGCTTTGCGGGAGAAGTGCTGTTCGGTGGCGCGGGCGACGTCGATGTCGCCGCGCTGGGGCGGATGGCGGCGTCGATGGCGCCGCGCGGCCCGGACGGGTCGGGCCTCGTATCGTATTCGGGCGCAGGTTTCGCCCACCGTCGACTCAAGATCATCGATCTCTCGGAGCGGTCGCGGCAGCCGCTCACGGACCCGCACAGTGGTCTGACCGCGGTCTTCAACGGTTGCATCTACAACTACCGTGAATTGCGCGACGAGCTGAAGGCGCACGGAGTCACCTTCTATTCGGAAGGTGACTCCGAGGTCCTCATGCGTGCCTATCAGGCATGGGGCCCGGCCGCCGTCGAGCGCATGCACGGAATGTTCGCGTTCGCGATTCATGAGCGGGACACCGGACGTCTGGTGCTCGGTCGCGATCGCTTCGGCATCAAGCCGCTCTACCTCTCCCCGTCGAGCCAGCGCCTGCGCTTCGCTTCGACCCTGCCGGCCCTGCTGGCCGGCGGAGACCTCGACACCGCCATCGATCCCGTGGCGTTGCACCACTACATGAGCTTCCATGCGGTGGTGCCGCCCCCGCACACGATCATCAACGGCGTCCGCAAGCTGCCGCCGGCCACCGTCCGGGTCTACGAGGCCGACGGTCGTTATCACGACACCACGTACTGGCAGCTGCCTTTCGGAATGCGCGACGACGAGCGCGGGCTCACTGCCGAGGACTGGCGCGATCGCGTCGACGCGGCGTTGCGCCTCGCGATCCGCCGGCGCATGGTCGCGGACGTCCCCGTGGGCGTACTGCTGTCCGGCGGCGTGGATTCGAGCCTCATCGTGGCGATGCTCGCCCAGCAGGGTCAGCAGGGCCTGAAGACGTTTTCGATCGGATTCGAGGCGGCCAAGGGAGAGCAGGGCGACGAGTTCAGGTATTCGGATCTCGTTGCAAAGACGTACGGCACCGATCACACGAGGATCTTCATCGAGACCTCGCGGATGCTCGAGTGGCTGCCGCACACGATCGGCGCCATGTCCGAGCCCATGGTGTCCTACGACAACGTGGGGTTCTTCCTGCTGTCGCAGGAGGTGGCGCGTCACGTCAAGGTCGTACAGTCCGGGCAGGGCGCGGACGAGGTCTTCGCCGGATACCACTGGTATCCGCCGATGCGCGACAGCGCCGATCCGCTGTCCACATACGCCGGAGCGTTCTTCGATCGGGATCGCGCACGTCTGGCCACCCAGCTCGCGCCGCAGTGGCGGCTGGACGCCGACCCGTCGCGGGCCTTCGTCGCAGCCCATTTCGACCAGCCCGGCGCGCCCGGCGGACTGGACAAGGCACTGCGCCTGGACGCTCAGGTCATGCTCGTGGACGACCCGGTCAAGCGCGTCGACAACATGACGATGGCCTGGGGCCTGGAGGCGCGGGTGCCCTTCCTCGATCACGAACTGGTCGAACTGGCGGCGCGCATTCCGGACGAGCACAAGCTGAGTGACGGCGGCAAGGGCGTGCTCAAGGCCGTGGCCCGCCAGGTCCTGCCCAACGAGGTGATCGATCGCCCGAAGGGCTATTTCCCCGTTCCTGCGCTGAAGTACCTCGACGGTCCCGTCCTCGACATGGTGCGTGACGCGCTGCATTCGCAGGCGGCCCGCGAGCGTGGGCTGTTCGACGCCGCGTGGGTGCAGACGCTGTTGTCCTCGCCCGCGGACCACATCACGCCGCTGCGTGGTTCGGAACTCTGGCAAATCGGCCTGCTCGAGCTATGGTTGCAGACGCATCGGATCTGACGCGTGCGCGGCAGCGCGCGCAACGTCGACGCCGCCGGG
>JAUIAI010000318.1 GCA_030425615.1 Gammaproteobacteria bacterium | reverse complement strand
GGCTTCTTCGAGCGCCTGGGTGACCGCACCGGCGTCGATCTTGCCCAGCGGAGGTGCCTGTTCCGCCACCCATTCGATGCCCGGCACGGCCTCGTTCATGAGCTCCTTGAACGTCGCCACCGCACTCTGACCGTACTCGTAGTTCGGATAGACGACGGCCCAACGCTTCGCCCCCGCGGACGCGGCTTCGGGCACCAGCATCGCAACCTGCATGTAGGTGCTCGGACGCAGGCGGAACGTGTAGGCATTTCCCTGCTGCCAGACGATCTTGTCCGTCAACGGCTCGGCCGCGAGATAGAACATCTTCCGCTGCCGCGCGTAGTCGGCCAGCGCCAGCCCGATGTGCGAGAGGAAGCCGCCGACCTGCTCGCGGGAAACGAGCTCCTCGGCCATCCGCACGGCGTTGCCCGGGTTGCCCCCGTCGTCGCGGGAAATGATCTCCAGCGGCCGACCGCCCACTCCGCCCGCCGCGTTGACCTCTTCCAGTGCGAGTTCCCACCCGCGCTGATAGGGCTCGAGGAACGCAGGAAAACGTTTGTAACTGTTGATCTCGCCGATGCGGATGGGATCTGCGGCGTGGGCCGAGCCTGCGATGAGCAGCCCGGCGGCGAGTGCGGGCGCAAACATCCGCTTCACACGATTGAGCATGGGACCTCCTGTCCTGATTGACTGGAACGGGGCGGCTGCGGTCCAGCTCCTGCCCGGCCGGTGCAAGGCCCGTGCCGCCGGATCGGCCGATGTAACTGTACCGTACAACCGCATCGCGGACGCCATCAATCGAACGGGACCGCGATCGCCGCGCCCGCGGGTACCAGGGCCGCCGCGCCCTGCAACTCCAGTCGGGCCGCCACGATAAGGCCGCGCCCGACGAAGTCACGGGCCACCGCCGCCCCGGCCGCGAGAGCCCTTCGACGCTGCGAGTCGTCGAGGACTCCGACCGCAGTGGTCACCAGCCGGTCGCGCAGATCGGAGTCGGGATCGAGCGTGTTGGCCGGACTGCGCACGACGGGAGCATCCGGGACGTCGACCGCGTTGGCGATCAGCGTGGCGGCCACGTCCGCTTCGGGCGCATCCGCCGCCAGCACGGTCACCGTGTCGGCGATGCCGAGCGAGAAGCTGCGGCCTCGCCAGCCGCTGCTGGCGATTCCCCTCACGGGATCCGACGCCCTGATCTCCACCGGCAAAGAGGCAGCGTCCATCGCCGTCCCGGGCGAGGCCAGCGCGATGCGCAGTCGTTCGCCCGCCCCGAGGTGGATCGCGATGTCACCACCGTTGTTGATCCATGCCCGCGTGATGCCTTCGCGCCGGTAGACATCGCGGATCACGGCGGCGACGCTTCCGGCCACGGCCGCCATCGGCGACACGCGCAACGCGCGCACGGGCCAGCAGGCCGCGACCATCCGCATGGCCACCCGGTCGGCCACCGGATCGGCCGGTGACAATGCGGGCGGCGTCGTCCCCGCGGGCAGTTCATGGCGCAGCACGCTCAGATGCGCGACCAGACCGGGGAGCAGACCGGCGAATTCGCGCCAGGCCTGCTCATGCGCGGCCTCCACCGCATCCGGTCTGCCGTGCGCGCCGACGACCAGGTCGATGGGACCGTGCTGGAAGTGAAGTCGCACATCGTCCAGGCGGGCGCAGCAGGCGCCGCCCGGCGATCTGCGCAGGTCCTCGCCCCGCCCGCGTGAGCCCGTCGGGCGGGTGGGTCCGGTCACGGCCCCGGCGGCGGAGCGGCCGGCCAGTGCCGGTCCGGAGGCCAGGACAACGTCTCCAGGCGGGTCCGGGCCAGCGCCTCCCCGACGGGGCGCACGCTGCCGGCGTGCCCGCCGAGTGCAAGATAGTCGGCGAGGCGCATCGTGAATTCGATCGGCGCAACGATCGCGGGCGTGGGCACCGTTCCGAACGAGCGGGCCGGCATCTGCGCGACGTCGACCATGATGGTGATGCCTCCGCCAGGCCAGACGTAGGCCGGCGCACCGCCGCAGGTGACCCGCACGAGCATCGATTTCACGGCACGTGTCAGCCCCACGGGGTTCTCCGTGACGCCCGCCCTGAGGCTGCCGCCGGCACCGGCGACGAAGACGACGCTCGCCAGCGACGGTTCGCAGTTCTCGCCGATGCGATCGACCACCTTGCGCACGGACTCCGGCATCGGTGCCGGACGTGGCACGAGCGCGTCGTCGAGCACGAACCATGCGGAGTCGTCGCCGGTGGTGGACACCATCAGCAGACGCATCCCGGGCCTTGCGACTTTCGGATCCCAGCGCTCGATGATGGTCAGCGGATCGGTGATGTCCGTTCCGCCCCAGCCCGACCCGGGGCCGGCCACCTGGAAGTACCGCCCCGGCGTCGAGCGCCGGCCCCGCAGACGTATGCCGGTTGCGGGCATGTCCAGTCCCTTGCCGGCCTGATGCTCGCTGAGTACGC
The DNA here is from genome assembly GCA_030425615.1 of Gammaproteobacteria bacterium. Taxonomy (GTDB): domain Bacteria; phylum Pseudomonadota; class Gammaproteobacteria; order Burkholderiales; family Burkholderiaceae_E; genus JAUIAI01. The sequence continues at coordinate 2,339 of JAUIAI010000318.1, read as the reverse complement.
CCGTGATGTGATCGTCCACGACGACCACCTCGTCGACGTGTCCGAGCCACTGGCGCGCGAACATTCCGATCGTCGCCGAACCGCACCCGACGCGCATGCGAAACTCGGGCTCGCCGTCGATGACCGGCGGCTCGCCCGCACGCACGGTGAGCGCCGCACCCTCGTCGATCTGCAGGTCGACCGCCTCCCGGTTCCCGAGCGCGGCCATCAGGTCACAGGTGACCCGCCCTTCGCGTTTGCTGCCGCCGGTGAGATGGTGCACGCCGCCCAGCGACAGGAACTGGGAACCATATTCGTAGGTGGTCACGTGGCCCACCGGCTCACCCTGGTGCCGCACCAGTGCGCGCTCGGGCCCCAGGTATCGGTCGGTGTCGATCTTCACCCTGAAGCTGCAATAGCTGAAGATTCCCTCGGTGACGACGGTGACCGTGTCTGCGCCGTCGACCCGGCTGCTGACGATGAACGGGGCGGGCTTGTAGTCGGGATACGTCGTTCCGGCGCCCACACCCGAGACGAAGACCTCGTCACGCACCAGGGGGTTCTCGTCGGCCTGGGCGGCGAAAGGCACGACCGCCTGCGCATCCTGGCGACGCATCACCACGAGCGGATCCACCCGTGTCAGAACGCCGTCCTCGTTCGAGTAACGGTCGCAGGCACCGGCCCGGCCGGGCTTGATCCGGCAGAGCACCGGACAGGCATCGCATACGATCGATTCGCCCGGTGCGCCTGCGGACGAAGGTTGTTCGCTCATGACGATCTCCCCTCCCGCGCGGCCGCGGCGACCGCCGCCGCGAGGCGGTCCGGGGTCGCCGGGACCTGTTCGAGCCGCACCCCGCAGGCGTCGCGGATGGCATTCAGGATCGCGGGCGCGGTCGCGACCAGCGCAGGCTCGCCCACGCCCTTCGCGCCGTAAGGGCCCAGGGGCTCGGGATCTTCGATCAGATGCACCTCGACCGGGGGTACGTCACCTACGGTAGGAATGAGGTAGTCGTGCAGATTGTCGGTGCGCCCGCTCACGTACTCCTCCATCAGGGCCAGACCGATGCCCTGCGCGATGCCGCCGTTGATCTGCCCCTCGACGAGCATCGGGTTGATGGCCCGGCCGACGTCGTGCGCGGCGTGAATGCCCAGCAGTCGTACCGACCCGAGGTCGAGGTCCACTTCGAGTTCGACCATTTGTGCGGCGAAGCCGTAACAGGCATAGGGCACGCCCTGCCCCTCGGCGTCCAGCGGCACCGTCGGCGGGTCGAAGAATCCTTCGCCGTGGAACACGTCGCCCCGTTCGTCCACGGGAAGATCGGCCAGTACGAGCCGCCGCTCGCCGTCGGCATCGCGCACGATGAGCGTCCCGTCCTCGAGCCCCAGTTCGGCGCTCCCGCGCGCGCCGGCAGCGTCCAGGAGCCTCGAGCGAAGCGCCTCCCCGGCCAGGCGGGCCGCGTTGCCGGAGACGAAGGTCTGCCGCGACGCGGAACTCTTGCCCGCATCGGCGGTCAGGGCGGTGTCCGCGAGGATCTGATCGAAACACGACACCGGCAGGCCGACGGCGTCCGCACAGATCTGCGGCATGATCGTGTAGGTTCCCTGCCCGATATCGACCGCCCCGTTGTAGAGCATCAGGCGCCCGTTCGGCCGCAGACCCACCCGCATCGTCGACGGATTGGCGATCACGGTGTTGCCGATGCCGTACCACATGCAGGCGATTCCACGCCCGCGCCGCAGACGCCCGCGCGCCGCCCTGCCGTGCGGGTCAGTGGACCAGCCAGGGCCCCCGCCCGTGTCTGGTGTCACGTCTCCGGCCCGCGGATCGCCGCGCGGCGTGGCAAGGCTCCCGGACGGATGCCCGCGCGCCGCGGCGTTGAAGCGCGCCACCCGCTCGCCGGCCGCGGCCCACGCCGGTTCCAGAGCACGCAGGCAGGCGGCCAGGCCCACGCTGGCCTCCAGACGCTGCCCGGTCGCGGTGACGTCACCCGCGCGCAGTACGTTCTGCAGGCGCAATTCGAGCGGGTCACGCCCGAGCACGACGGCCAGGTCGTCGATCAGGGCCTCCACCAGGAGTGTCGACTGCGGCACGCCGAAGCCCCGGAACGCCCCCGAGATCGCATCGTGGGTCAGGATGGCACGCGTGTCCGCGCGGACCTGTTCGAAGCGATACGGTCCACAGGCATGGATCGGCACCCGGTTGGCCACCGTGGGACCCCACGAGGCATAGGCACCCGTGTTGAAGTCGCCGTCGAACGCATACGCAACGAACCGCCCGTCCGACGCCGCGCCGAGGGTCGCCTTCATGCTGGCCGGATGGCGCTTGGGCGACACCCGCATCGAAGTCTCACGGGTGTAGG
>JAUIAI010000317.1 GCA_030425615.1 Gammaproteobacteria bacterium | reverse complement strand
AGGTCACGAAGAAGACGATCACCAGCACGACCGCGATCAGCGAGGTGATCGAGGCGAGCGGCATCTGCTCGAGCATCAGGTAGAGCTTGAGCGGCAGGTCCGCATCGGCCACGGCCTGATACCCGTCGTTGACGATCTGGCTGATGGCCGTACCCCCGAACGCCGTCATCCACAGCACGCAGACGAGCGAGGGAATCAGCAGCACGCAGATCATGAACTCGCGCACGGTGCGGCCGCGCGACACCCGGGCGATGAACATGCCCACGAACGGCGACCAGGAGATCCACCACGCCCAGTAGAACGCGGTCCAGCCTTCGTAGAAGTTCGAGTCGGTGCGGCCGATGAAATTACTGAGCGCGGGCAACTCGGTCACATAGGCCGCGAGATTGGCACCGAAGCCGGTGAGAATGGCCGCCGTCGGGCCGACGAAGATCACGAACAGGAGCAGCAGCAGGGCAAGCAACATGTTGAGCTCGCTCAGCCGCTTCACGCCGGCCTCAAGACCTGCGACGACCGAAATCAGCGCCACGCCGGTGATACACACGATCAGCAGAATCTTGTTCGCATCCGTGATGCCGACTCCGAACACGTGATTGAGGCCGGCAAGCGCCTGCTCGGCGCCGAATCCGAGCGAGGTGGCCAGCCCGAACAGCGTGGCGAAGACGGCCAGCGTGTCGATGACGTGCCCGGTCCATCCCCAGACCCGGTTGCCGAGCAGCGGATAGAAGGCCGACCGAATGGTGAGCGGAAGACCCCGGTTGTAGGTGAAGAACGCGAGCGCGAGCGCCACGACCGCATAGATGGCCCAGGGATGGAGACCCCAGTGAAAAATCGTGGCGGCCATCCCCAGGCGTCGCGCGGCCTCGGGATCACCGGCCGCGCCGTTCAACGGCGCCCAGCTGTCGGGAGAGCCCGCGGTCTCCGCCACCGACGAGCTGAAATGCGAGATCGGCTCCGAGACCCCGAAGAACATCAGGCCGATGCCCATGCCCGCGGCGAACAGCATCGCGAACCAGCCCGTGTAGGAGAAGTCCGGGCGCGCATCCTTCCCACCCAGCCGGATCTTCCCGTACGGCGAGACGATGAGGAACAGGCAGAAGAGCACGAAGATGTTCGCCGCGATGATCAGCAGCCAGTCGAACATCGAGGTCACGGTCGGCCGGAGCCATCCGAAGAATTCGCTGGCACCTTCCTGGTACACCGACGTGAACACCACGAACAGGACGATCACCGTCGCCGAGAAGATGAACACGGGGTTGTGGATGTCCAACCCCATGACCTGGATGTTGTCCTGTCCGACTTCGTAGTCGACGTCCTCGGGAGTCGTCGACATGGCTTCGGGTGTCGTTGACATGGTTCTCTCTCCTTGGTTGTTGTCGGGTCCGGACGCCGTGCGATCGTGGAAATGAAAAAGCGCCCTACGGCACGAGCCGGGGCGCTTACTGATCAATGAACGTCGTCGCCTATTATGTCGTCCGATTTGCAACGGCCCTTTTTCGCCACTGTTGTACCGAAGGACACACTCTTCTTTCCACTGGAACGGACGGAACGAACACATGCAGACGAGCGACTACCAGGCACTGGCGGCCGAGCTGGACGAAGCCGAACGCACGGGGGCCCAGGTCGGCCATTTCTCCAAACGATTTCCCGACATCACCATCGAGGACGGCTACGCCATACAACGCGCATGGGTCGATATGAAACTCGCGCGCGGCCGGAAGATCATCGGCCACAAGATCGGCCTGACCTCACGGGCGATGCAGATGGCCTCCAACGTCACCGAGCCGGACTACGGCGCGCTGCTGGACGACATGCTGTTCCAGGAGGGCACGGACATTCCGATCTCGCGTTTCATCGTGCCGCGCGTCGAGGTGGAACTGGCCTTCATGCTCGCGCGCCCTCTGCGCGGCCCCGGCCTGACCACCACCGACGTCCTGGCCGCCACCGACTACGTCGTTCCGGCGATCGAGATCATCGATGCGCGGATCGCGCAGCGCGATCCGGACAGCGGCGAGATGCGCAAGGTGTTCGACACCATCTCGGACAACGCGGCGAACGCCGGCGTGGTGCCGGGCGGCCGGCCCGTCCGACCGGACTCGTTGGACCTGCGCTGGTGTGGCGCCCTGCTCTACAAGAACGGTGTGATCGAGGAAACGGGCCTGGCCGCAGGGGTGCTCAACCATCCGGCCACCGGAGTGGCGTGGCTAGCCAACCGTCTGGCCGCATACGACCAGGGGCTGGCCGCGGGTGAACTGGTGTTGTCGGGTTCTTTCACGCGGCCGGTCTTCGGGGCGGCCGGCGACACCTTCCACGCGGACTACGGCCCGCTGGGCAACGTGGCGTTTCGCTTCGTCTAGAAACGGGAAGGCCCCGCGGGTGCGGGGCCTTCGGGGTGCTCTGGAACCGGCTCAGCTCTGTTCGCGCGCTTTACTTTGCTGCAGGAGCGTGCTCCCGGTGCTGTCCGCCTGTTCCCCCTTGCCGGGGCATGCCAATGCTACGACCGGTGTGCTCAGGGCAAGCGCTGCGAGCACGGCAACGAGACGTTTCATGGATCACCTCCTTTGTTGAGTTGAGCAGCAGACGCAGACTATCACCGCTCCGTGATCCGGTCCAATGCCTGGGGGAATTCCCCCCGAAAGCGGATCTCGCGCTGTGGCACCGGCACCTCGATTCCGTGGCGGCGAAGCGCCTTCCGGATCTCCCAGTGGTATGCGGCGAACACCGCGTCGGGCCGCTTGACCGCATCGGGCATCAGCCAGACGATGAGTTCGAACTCGAACCCGTTCTCGCCGTAGTTGACCAGCCAGACACTCGGTTCGCGACCGAGCACGCCGGTCAGGGTGGACGAAAGGCGGCCCGCGGCCTCCAGTCCGGCCTCCACGACCTTGTCCTCGTCCGACTCGTAGGCGACGCGGAAAGGGACGTGAATCCTGCGGAACGGGTCCTGCAGCGTCCAGTTCACGACCTTGCGCTCGATGAACTGCGAGTTCGGCACCACGACGTCGACATTGTCGTTCGTGTTCACGATGGTGCCGCGCACGTTGATGGCCCTGACCTCGCCTCGTTCGCCGTTGTCCAGTTCGACGAAGTCGCCGACCTTGACCGAGCGCTCGAAGAACAGGATCAGTCCGCTCAGGAAGTTGTTGACGATGGACTGCAGACCGAAACCCAGTCCAAGCGCCAGTGCCCCCGCCACCAGCGCGAAGTTCGTCAGGTTCAGGCCCATGGTGGACAGACCTGCGATCAGACCGATGCCGATGATGAGGTAATGGGCCAGCCGGCTGACCACGAAGGTCAGGGCCATGTTCTCCTTCGGGAACCGCCGCGCCAGGCGTGCGAGCATCCGACGCAGGAGCCAGGAGATCAGCCACGCGATGACCACGACCATCACGAACCGGGCGATCCCGTTCAGTGTGATCGGCGTCTCGCCGAGCTTGAACAGGCTCCGGTCGGTGACCGAAGCCAGGAAGGCGCGCGCTTCGAGCGTGCTGTCACCGAGACGCCCGATGACGCGGCCGAACACACCCTGGCGTGCGTGTAGTGCCTGGTTGATCCAGCGAACGAGATAGCTCGAGCGCACCAGCTCCTCGTCCAGTGCGCGGAGTCCGTTGATCGAGAGTTGCGCCAGACGCACCCGGTCCTGGTTGATCAGTCCGGCCGCGTCGGCGGCGTCCGACTCCGCCAGCCGCTCCCCGGCGCGCTCGCGCTCGCGTTCGCTGGTGGATCGCCACTGGCGCGCGTCCGAGCGTACGGCCTCGCCCTTGTCGCGCAGCGTGACGAGCAGACCGGTCGCTGCCTCGGCCGGAGCATCCGGATCGGCCAGCAGACGGCTGAGTTCGGCCTGCGCCGTGAGATTGAGACGCCGGATCTCCAGCGAGGCCAGCTCGATTTCAGCCAGGACGGCCCGCTGCTGGCGGTAACGGGCCGAATACTGGTCGAGCAGATCTCCTCCCACCGGCTCGAGCATGCGGCGCGTTTCGTTGAGCAGCCTCTCCTGGGCTCGCTCGATCTCGGTCTCGACGGCGGCCAGCTGCTCGGCGATGTTCGCGAGGTCGGCCTCGTCCCCGCGCAGATGGTCTTCCGCGAAGTTTTCGATGCTCGAGAGCTCGCGCAACTGCGCCTGCTGGTTGTCCAGGGCGGCCCGACGCAGGCGAAGCTGCTGTTCGGTCACCGCGGCGGTGCTGCGTTGAAGCATGATCTCGAAGCCGTCGGCCAGACGCTTGGGCGTCCCCGGCTCGAGTTGCAGATAGGTTGCCATGTCGCGGTCCACCTGCTCCAGGGTGGACTGCAGCGCCAGCTGGGTGGCCTGGACCTCGGAGGACTCGAGTTCGAGTTCGACCCGCGCCTTGCGCAGCGCGCTGACCAGCTCGAGCGCCTCGGCGGGCGTGTAGCTGTCGGCAAGCGGGGGAGCCGGACGCGGCTCCGGAGCCTGCAGCCGGCTGGCTGCCAGCATGGCGTCCAGCTGACCGGCGATCCGATCGATGAGGCCCGAGAAGGACCGCCCTCCCGCACCCTGGGCTTCGCCGTAGCGCCGCCGCAGCAGCGCCTCGGTTTCCGCGACCCGTTCGCGCAGTACGTCCTGGCCGACGTTGAAGTAGAGCCACCAGTCCGCCCGCAGCGAGGCCGGGTCCGGGACGACGTCTATGCGCCGCTCCTCGCGCTCGCCCGTGGCCTGAAGGAGTTGCGGCAGACCCGGGGGAGCAGACCAGGCGATCTGCGTGCCCAGGGCGAACAACGCAATGCCGGTCAGGAGCCAACGCTTCATGTG
>JAUIAI010000316.1 GCA_030425615.1 Gammaproteobacteria bacterium | reverse complement strand
AGCTGCTGTCGCAGGACATCGTGCGCGAGCGGGGCGTGCGGCTCGTCTATCACGCCTGGGCGTCGCTGCCCATCGTCGAGGACGGCCGGGTCACCGGCGTCACGTTCGAGAGCAAGAGCGGGCGTCAGGCGATCTTCGCCAAGGTGGTCATCGACGCCACCGGGGACGGCGACATCTTCGCCCGCGCGGGCGGTGATGACGAGCGCGACTTCGAGGCCAACGACGTCCACCACTGCATCAACACCGCCTGTCTGATGGCCGGTGTGGACATGGACCGCTTCATTGCCTTTCGCGCAGGCGAGCCCGAGCGGTTCGCGGCCTTCATGCAGGGCGGGCGTGACGCCTGCGGTCTGTTCGAGCGTGCCTTCGTGTCCTGGCGCAACGACATCGCACTGTTCATGGGGCCTCGCCAGTCGGGCTGGTCTGGGCTGGACGTCGACGATCTCACGGAGGTCGACATCCGCTCGCACGAGGCGATGCCGCGCATGGTCGAGTACTACCGGGCGAACGCGCCGGGCTTCGAGAACGCGTATCTGGTGTTGTCCGCGCCCCAGGTCGGCGTGCGCCACAGCCGCCGGGTGGTGGGGGTCTCGCGCGTGACGCGCGCGCAGTGGCCCACGGCCATGGTGCATCCGGACGAGATCGGCGTCACGCCGTCCGTGAACCCCAAGTGGCCGAACATCTCGATTCCCTATGGCGCCCTGGTGCCGGCGCGCATCGACGGCGTTCTGGCTCCCGGACGTCACGTGGCCTGCGACCCGAATTCGCACGGCTTCATGCGCGAGATTCCGCAGTGCTGGGTGACCGGCCAGGCGGCCGGCGTGGCGGCGGCCGTGGCCGTCAGCCAGGGCGTTCAGCCGCGCGACGTCGACGTCGCGCGCGTGCAGCGTCTGCTGCGTGCGCAAGGCGTGTTTCTGCGCACGCCCGATGAAGCGGAGCAAGCCGGTCTGCCGACGAGCCTCGAGCAGGCGGGGGTCAGCGCATGAACCTGAACGACGACGAACGCGCGATGCGCGACGGCCGCGACGGGCCGGCGGTGGCGAAAGCCATGGACCTTCTCTGCCGCTATGGCGAGGCCCTGGGGGCCGAGCGCCTGGTGGACGTGCGCAACGTGGCCGGCACGCTCGGCGCGGCCACGCCCTTCATGCGCGACTTCGCGCTCAAACACGGTGGCATGGACGCGGTGTTCTCCGAGTTCAACCTCGACAGCGACGAGGTCGTGGAGGTGCCGCCGTTCAAGGTCTACACGACGCACCTGCAACAGGGGCTCGACCCCGAGCGGCCGAAGGAGTTCAACGTGCCCGAGGAGATCATCAGGATCTACCGCAAGGGCGAGCGCTACGCGGCCGAGCGCGGCATGCAGATGGTGAACACCTGCACGCCATACCTGGTGGGGAACGTGCCGGTCAAGGGCGAGCATCTGGCGTGGATGGAGTCGTCCGCCGTGATCTACGCCAACGGTGCGATCGGCGCGCGCACGAATACGGAGGGTCGTGAAAGCGCGGGCGCTGCCGCGCTCACCGGCAAGATCCCCTACTGGGGCCTGCACCGCCCCGAGAACCGTCTCGGCACGCACGACGTGCGTCTCGAGGTCACGGTGGACACGACCGCGGACTGGGGCATGCTCGGCTACTGGGTCGGCGAGATCGTGCAGGAGCAGGTGCCGGTGATCGACGGTCTGGGCCCCGTGCCGAACCTTGCGCGCCTCAAACACTTCGGCGCGGCCGCGGCGTCTTCCGGCGGGGTGGAGATGTACCACCTCGTGGGCGTGACCCCGGAGGCTCCCACGCGCGAGACGGCCTTCGGCGCGAACACGCCGGGGGAAACCCTGCACTTCGGGCAGGCGGAGCGGCGCGCCACCTGGGAGAAGCTCAACACGACGGCCCGCGACCCGAAGGTCGACTACGTGATGCTGGGGTGTCCGCATTATTCGATCGAGCAGATCTGGGAGGCCAGCCGCCTGCTCGCGGGCCGCAAGGTGCATCCCGATACCGAACTCTGGATCTTCACGCCGCGCGCCATCAAGGCGCTGGCGGACCAGAACGGATACACGAAGATCATCGAGGACGCCGGCGGCAAGCTGATGAGCGACACCTGCTCGGCGATGAGTCGCGGCGCGCCCGAGGGCACCCGGGTGGCGGCGTTCGACTCCGCCAAGCAGGTGCATTACCTGCCGGCGATCCTCGGTATCCAGGGTTGGTTCGGCACCACCGCGCAGTGCATCGACGCCGCCGTCAACGGTCGGTTCACTGCAGGCCCGGAGATATGAGCCGGGCCACCATCTTCACGCCGACGCGGCGGCAGCCGTGCCCGGCCATCAATGAGGTGCAGCGATGAGTGTGACCGCGACGACGACGTTCGACCCGGAATCGTACGAGACCGAAGCCATTGTTCTGAACGGCCGTCGTGTCGTGGGCGGTCTTGCCGAGGGCGAGGCAATGGTGACGAACGATCACATCAGCGGCTGGGGGGGGGTTGACCCTCGCACCGGCAGCGTCATCGAAACCCGCCATGAGCTGCGGGGGCAGAGCTTTGCGGGCAAGGTGCTGCTGTTCCCCGGCGCCAAAGGTTCTTCGGGGTGGTCGAACACCTTCCATCTGACGCGCGTGATGGGCACGGCACCGGCCGCCATGTTGTTCGTGGAGATGACCACCAAGGTGGCGCTTGGCGCGGTCGTCACTCGCGCGCCGGCCATCACCGATTTCGACCGGGATCCGTTCGAGGTGATTCGAACCGGCGACTGGGTTCACGTGGATGCGGATCGTGCCGTGGTACAGGTCTATCGTCGGCGTCGGCGGGAGTCCGGCGCGTGACCACCGGTAAGGCGTCCAACTTCGTTCTCGTCTTCAGCGACAACCTGGGCTTCGGGGAGCCCGGCGTCCATGGTGGTGGCATCCTGCGCGGTGCGGCCCCATGACCGTTCGCTTCCCTTTGCGCTCCGGTGCCTGCCGCGTCACCCACCCGGAGTTGCTCGGCAACACCTGGGTGCGCGTGCCGGTCAGGCCGCATGCCGGGGGCATGGCAGCAGAGTCCGGTGACGAGTCCGGTCATTCTGAACGGGACCGCGGACCCGCACTGCCGCCAGCCTGACGCGCGCGCCCGGAATCGCGAACGCTCATCAGCCCGCCGGTACGACGCCTGGCCGCCGCGTCGCAGGTACCGTGTCTAAGGCTCGTGAGTCGCCACCTGGATCGCGGCCAGCCGATACCCGGATTCCGCGAGCTCCGTCGATTCGCGGGCGGACTGGATGACGCCGGTCACCACGACGGCATCGAACAGCCGACGGGACTCCACGGGTTCCTCGCTCGTCACATAGACGATCTGATTGGGCGGCGGGGGCGGTACGTGGACACAGGCGCCGACGAACGGCACGAGCAGGAAACTGCTCAGACCCGTACCGTCGTAATCGAGCGGCACGACGAACCCGGGCAGGCGAACGGTCTTGCCGTCGAGATCTGCCCGTACGCCGGCCGACTGCACCAACTGCTGCGCCCGGGAGGCGTCCGCATGCTCGATCCTGCCGCGCAGGACCTGGCCCGGATCCACCGCCCCGGGGGGCAGCAGATCATGCCAGTCGAGATCCAGCGCTTCGATGGCCGCCGGCTTCGTGCATCCGGAAAGAATCGTTGCCACGGCGATCGCCAGGAGTGAGCGCCGCGTCATCCGGGGGAGAGAAGGGATTGACTCTTGCATGGGTGCGTCGTCGTTCAGGCCGTGCCCGGTCTTCATAGTCGGGCGATCATGCCATCGGCCACGGAGAGCCGGTAGGCGCGCGCGGCCGGAACCAGGCTCACCAGCGCGGCCGCCAGGGGGGCGCCCACCAGCGTCGCGAGTTCGATCGCGCCGGGCGCGCCGAGCGGGAGCCAGAGTCCGAAAGCCGAATCGATCCAGGGTCGCAGCAGCAGGAACCCGGCGTAGAAGCAGGCGATGCCCACGAGCGCGCCGATGGCCGCCATCACGGCCGCTTCGAGCGTCAGCAGGGCCGTGATCGTGAACGGGCTCGCGCCCATCGCCCGCCAGATCGCCATCTCGCGGCGTCGTTCGTTCAGCGTCGAAAGGATCATCGTCATGAGACCGAGCAGCGCGGTCAGCATCACCATGAACGACACGCCGACCAGGGCCGTCTCGGCCACCCCGACGATCTGCCAGAGTTCCTGCAGGGCGACGCCCGGAAGCACCGCGAGCAAGGGTTCCTCCGGATACTCGTTGATCCAACGCTGCAGACCGAAGATCTGCAGTCGCGACTTCACGCCGACCATGGCAGCCGTCACGGTCTTCGGCGTGAGGTCCATCTGCCGGACGGCCTCGACGGGTGTCGAAGCGCCGGAGGTCCTGGCGCCGCTCCTCCAGTCGACATGAATCGCCTCGATCGCTTCGAGGCTGACGATGACGGTTCGGTCGACCGGAGTGCCCGTCTTGGCCAGGATTCCGGCGACCCGAAACGGCTGGTCGGCATGATCGGTGAAGGACGCGATGCCGTGCGAGACCACGATCGGCGCGCCGACCGAATAGCCGAGTGCCCCGGCGACGTCGGCGCCGATGACGGCGTCGTACAGGTCGCGCATCACTTCGCCTTCCGAGAACGCCAGGGGCCGACCGCCACGATAGCGATAGCGCTCGAAGAACGCGTCGGTCGTGCCCATGACGCGGAACTGGCGATGGCTATCGCCGAGCGATATCGGCACGATCCAGTCGATCTCCTCGCGGGCCGCGATCTCCTCGTAACTCGTCCAGGTGATGTTGTTGGTTGCGTTACCAATGCGGAACACCGAG
>JAUIAI010000315.1 GCA_030425615.1 Gammaproteobacteria bacterium | reverse complement strand
CGCCGTCCGGTCGCACGGAGACGGAGAACGACATGTCCGAGGCCGCCAGCGGAACCCCCAACTCATCAAAAAGGGTTAGAAGCTTCGGGTAAGTCTTTTCGTTCAGGACGAGGAAGCCGGTGTCGACCGGGTGCTCGATGCCATCCAGCGTGACGTCCACCGTGTGCGCATGGCCACCGGCCCGGGAATCAGCCTCGTAGAGGGTCACCGCATGGTGCCGGGACAGTTCATGGGCGGCGGCTAGGCCGGCGATCCCGGACCCGATGATGGCGATTCGCATGAATTGTCCTGGGCAGTGACTGAGAAGTCAGTATATGACCGATTAGAGCGAATCGCAAATTTTCGTTCATTGCCGCCACGTGCTCTTATATTTTTTGATTCGCTGCGGTTGCTGCGCGAATGTTGCGCCCTGGCCCCGTGCGACACAATTGGTTGCACTTGATCGCTGTCAATTGTCTTGGACGGGATGTATTCCACAATTCTTTGGAAAGCGTTTATTGGTATATTCCCCAATTGACATCGGAGCGTGTTTCGTGATGACAGGGGGCCAACTGCATCAGACCGCAGTGCTTCTTAATGCCTGCTTCGACTCCGTTGCAGACCCCTTGGAGACTCTTCCTGAATGACCGAGCCCGTACAGCCCGAAGTCCAGATGTCGATATCCGCCGTCGAGCGTGATACCGGCATCAGCAAGGACACCTTGCGCGTCTGGGAGCGGCGTTACGGGTTTCCCGATCCCGAACGGGACTCGAACGGTGAGCGCATCTATTCGCTCGAGCAGGTCAGCCGGTTGCGTCTGATCCGCCAGCTGCTGGATGCAGGGCATCGCCCGGGCCGCGTGATCGGGGAGCCGATGCAGGTTCTGCGGGTACTGGCCGATCAGGTCCGGGTTTCGGCCAGCAGCGCGCGGGAGCGCGTTCGCGAGCGCGCGACCGATCCTTCGATCGATGGATTGCTGGTCCTGGTCGCTGCCCGCGATGCTTCGCGGCTCCGGGCGATGCTGGACATGACCCTGTTGCGGCTGGGTCTCGAGTCCTTCATCCACGACTGTGCGTCGCCGCTGACCCGCGCAGTGGGAGAGGCCTGGGCGCGGGGTGAAGTCGGCATTCCGGAGGAGCATCTGTTCTCCGAGGCCCTGCAGGGCGTCCTTCGCGAGGCGATCGGCCGGGTGAAGGTCGAGCACGGCTCGCCGAGAATCGTCCTGACGACGCTGCCAACCGAGGCGCACGGGCTCGGCCTGCTCATGGCGCAGGCGATCCTCTGCCTCGAGCGTTGTCAGTGTCTGTCCTTCGGGGTCCAGCTGCCCATCGACGAGATCGCGGCCGCGGCCACGTTCCACCGGGCGGACATCGTCGGCCTTTCGTGCTCCAGCCTCATGGGCACGAACGTCCTGCTGGACGCGCTCGCGGATCTCGACGCGCGACTTTCACCGGATGTGAGGGTCTGGCTGGGGGGCGAGCCGCAGGTGGGCTCCCGTCGCCTGCCCTCGCGCGTGGAGGTGGTCACGGACCTGCGCAACGTCGGCGCCAGGATCCGGCGCTGGCGAGAATCGGACGTCGGCTCGCGCGGCGAGTTGGCCCCCGCCGTTGCAGCGATGGCGCGAAGACGCTAGCCCGACGAACGGCCCTTGCCTGCCGGTCCGTCGCTTTCTCCGGCCGGATCATCGGTGTCTGGCCCGCCCGGGCCGGCGGACGGAGTCAGGCCGGCGAACGCCGGCCCGGCCGTTTGCGCGGCAATGGCCTGAAACTGCTGCTGCAGGCCCTGCCACCAGGGCATCAGGCTGGCCTGGGAAACGTCGCTCATCTGCTGGAATGCCTTGGAGAAGGCCGCCATCGGCTCGGTCCCCGCTTCCCGGTCGGCACCGGCCGGACGGCTGCCGTTGCCCTCACCGAGCTTGTCGCCGAAGGCCTGCAGCGCGGCGAGGGTTCCGCGCTGGACCTCGAGGGCCTGAACGGTCGTGCGCAACATGGTCAGGTTGGTGTCGAGCCACTGCTCGACCACTCTCAATTCGGTGATTCGCTTCTCGAGGTCGGTCACGCTCATGCCGGGCGGCATGGCCGCGGCGCCGGGAAGGGCCTGCTGCCAGGCCTGCTGCAGGAGTTGCACGAAGGCGCCCGGGTCGAATCCTGCCGATCGGTCGTTGGTGTCTTCGCTCATGGCTGGCGTCCTGTGTCTGGCCGGCGGGCCTCCCGGTGTGGGCAGGTGCCGGAGGGTTGCGGTTGGCGGACCCGGATGACGGCTGTCAGAAGGGCTGCCCCGGATCGAAACGCGGCGGGCGCTTCTCGCGCAATGCGGCCACGCCTTCGTGCACGTCACTGCCGCCGAAGCCGAGGAATTCCAGCGCGAGTGACGTATCGAAGGTGGGGCCCGCCATGCGCAACCAGTTGTTCAGCGCGTACTTGGTGAAACGGATGGCCCCTTGCGAGCCGTTCGCGAGGCGGGCAGCGACCTCGAAAGCACGCGATTCGAGATCCTCGGCCGGCACGGCCATCGAGACCAGCCCGATGCGTTCGGCTTCCTCGCCCGTGAGCGTCTCACAGAGCATGAGGTAGTACTTTGCCTTGGCCATGCCGCAGAGCAAGGGCCAGATCACCGCGGCGTGATCGCCGGCCGCGACGCCGAGCCGCGTGTGGGCGTCGACGAGCCGGGCGTCGCGCGCCGCGATGGAGATGTCCGCCAGCAGTCCGCAGACCAGGCCTGCCCCCGCCGCGGGGCCGTGCATGGCCGAGACCACCGGCTTGTTGCAGTTGATCATGTTGTAGACGAGGTCCTTCGCCTCTCGCCAGACCCGCATGCGCAAGGCGGGATCGCTCGCCATCGCCTCCACGAGGCCGAGGTCACCGCCCCCCGAGAAGCCCATGCCGTCGCCACGGATCACGGCGACCCTGTATTCCGGGTCGGCATCGAAGTCGCGCCAGATCTCGCACATCTCGTAGTGTGTCCGCGCGTCGGCCGTCGGCAGGCGTTGTCCTTCGCGGCACACCATGCGGATCTCGAGAATGCCGTTCTCGTGCGGAGTCAGACGGAGCGCCTGATAGCGGTCGGGATCGATCATGACGGGCGGGGTCTCAAGACGGTTCGCTCACCACGGCGAGCGGCGCTCGCGGGGTTCCTGTGGCCAGCGTAGCAAAATGCGGGTGCCTTGTGCAGAATCGATTCATGGACCGCCGCCGGCGCGCCGGTCCGAGCCCCCACCGACCGAGCGAGTGCATGACCGACATCCCAACGCTGCGGCGCATCCTTCGCCGCTATCGAACGATCGCCGTGGTCGGCCTGTCGGCCGACTGGTTCCGGCCGAGTTACTTCGCGGCCAAGTACATGCAGGAACACGGCTACCGGATCATTCCGGTCAATCCGAAGTATCCCGAGATCCTGGGCGAGCGGTGCTACCCGTCGCTGACCGACATTCCCGAGCCCGTCGACATCGTCGACGTCTTCCGGCGCACGCAGGACGTGCTGCCGATCGCCCGGCAGGCCGTCGAGATCGGCGCGAAGTGTCTGTGGCAGCAGCTGGGTGTCGTCAACGAGGAGGCCGACCGTCTCGCACGCGAGCACGGTCTCGACTCCGTCATGGACCGGTGCGTGAAGATCGAACACGCGCGTCTGTTCGGTGGACTGAGCTGGGCCGGCGTGAACACCGGCGTCATCTCCGCGAAACGCCCCGTGGACTGACGCTGCCACCGGCTCTTTCGTCTCGTGGGAGCCGGCGTCGCGCCGGCCGCCCCAACCCGTCAACCGCTCCCTGTCGAGCCTTCATCCGGAGTCGAGCATGGCCGACCGCGTATTCGGATTCGAAACCCTCTGCCTGCACGCGGGCCAGATTCCCGATCCCGCCACCGGGGCACGTGCCGTGCCCATCTATCAGACCACCTCGTACGTCTTCGATTCGGCCGAACACGCGGCCAGCCTGTTCAATCTGCAGACGTTCGGCAACGTCTATTCGCGACTGTCCAATCCCACGACGGCGGTCCTCGAGGAGCGCATCGCCGCGCTCGAGGGGGGGCGTGCGGCCCTGGCCGCGGCCTCCGGGATGGCCGCCGAGATGGTGGCGTTGCTCACGCTCTTGCGCAACGGGGATCACCTGGTTGCCGCCAGCACGCTCTACGGCGGGACCTTCTCGCAGTTCGCGGTCACTTTCGAGCAGTTCGGCATCTCGTGCACGTTCGTCGAGCCGGACGAGCCGGAGAACTTCGCGGCCGCGATCCGTCCCAACACCCGGGCCGTGTTCGCCGAAACGATCGCCAATCCGCGTCTGAACGTTCTGGACATCGCGGCCGTCGCGGACATCGCACATGCGCACGACCTCCCGCTGGTCATCGACAACACCATGGCCTCGCCCTACCTGTGCCGCCCGATCGAGCACGGGGCGGACATCGTGGTGCATTCGGTGACCAAATACCTCGGCGGGCATGGCACGACCATGGGCGGAGCCATCGTCGAGTCCGGGCGCTTCCCGTGGGACAACGGCAAGTTCCCGCAGATGGTCGAGCCGAGTACCGGCTACCACGGGGTGCGCTTCTACGAGACCTTCGGCGACTTCGGGTTCACCATGAAGGCACGCATGGAGACCATGCGCACGCTCGGTCCCACCCTCTCGCCGATGAACGCGTGGCTGCTGCTGCAGGGCATCGAGACACTGCCGGTACGAATGGACCGTCACGTCGAGAACGCCACCGCGGTGGCACGCTTCCTCGAGCAGGATTCCCGCGTCGCCTGGGTCAACTACCCCGGTCTCGAGAGCAGCCGCTATCACGCACTCGCCGGGCGATACCTGCCC
>JAUIAI010000314.1 GCA_030425615.1 Gammaproteobacteria bacterium | reverse complement strand
AAGCGAGGATTGTGCAACCGCCCAACCGGCTTGTCCATTTGCACCCGCGGTTCCGGGGTGGCTCCCGGCGTCTCGCCGGTCCTGAAGCTGAAAGCCGCGTCGCGCGCTTGCTGGCGGACATCAATCATGACATCCCGCAAGGTGCGTGCCCATCGGTAATCCTGTCGGCCAGAGGGGAAATATTTCCCGACGGCGCTCGGGTCGAGTGCCTGGAAATCAATCGTTTACGTAGATGGCACGCAGATTGCTTCCTTCAAGGCAAAGTCAAACAGGAGGATGCACATCATGCCCATGGCGATCACGCTCAATACGACTCAGCAGACGACTCTCGGCCGGCAGATGCAGAAGGCGCTGGTCATGTTGCAGATGAACGCCCAGGAGTTCGCGCAGGAGATATCGCAGGCGCTCGATTCCAACCCGATGCTCGAGGTGGACGAAGCGGCAGACCAGCCGGAGCGCGTGACCGATCCCACCGTCTCGTCCGAGGTGGCCTCGGCGGCCGCGGCGGAGGAGTCCCGCGACCGGGGCGCCGACCGTGACTGGGGACGGGGAACGTCTTCCGCGGCCGGGGATGATTCGTTCGACTGGCTGGCGCAGGTGCCCGCGACATTGACCTTGCGCCAATACCTGCGTCGGCAGATCGCGGAGGCCGAGTTGCCGGAAGAAGCGCGGCCCTGGATCGAGATCCTGGTCGATTCCCTGGACGAAAGAGGCTACCTGGTCGAACCGGTCGCGGAACTCGTGGCCGTGTTCGAACTCGGTTCGGAGGCGATCGGGCCGCTCGAGCGGGCGCTGGCGTCACTGCGCACGTTCGAGCCCGCCGGGGTCGGTGCGCGCGATCTCGCCGACTGCCTCGAACTCCAGCTGGACCGGCTCGATGATTCCATGCCTTACATCGGACTGGCCCGGGCCATCGTCAGGGAGCATCTGTCGATGCTCGCCGGCCAGCCGATGCGCAATCTGGCCACCGTCCTCGAAGTGTCGACCGCTGAACTGGACGGCGCCGTGGCGCTGATCCGGTCGCTGACCCCCAAGCCCGGGCTGGATTTCGACGGCGCGCGTCCCGACTACATCGTGCCGGACCTCGAGCTCGTGCGAGAGGACGGCCGCTGGACGATGCGGGCGACGGCCGCGGCCCGGCCGCGTGTCAATGTCAACGAAGCCTATGCGGACGCCCTCGCGGGCTGTGCGCGCCGTGCTCACGGGGAGCTCCGGGAGCGCCTGCGGGAAGCACGCTGGATCGTTCGCGCGATCGAGCAGCGCGCGACCACCATCGAGCGCGTGGGCGAGGCGATCGCCTCGTTTCAGCAGGGGTACTTCCAGCACGGCGACATCGCACTGGTGCCGATGACGCTCGCGGACATCGCGCAGCTCGTGGACGTGCACGAGTCCACCGTTTCCCGCGTGGTCAACTCGAAATACGTCAGTACCCCGAACGGGCTCATGAGTCTGAAACGCTTCTTCGTGAGTTCGGTCTCGACCTCCACCGGTCGTGACTGCTCGGCCGCCGCCGTCAAGGCGATGATCCGCTCGCTCGTGACCAAGGAGTCTCCCGAGACACCGTATTCAGACCACCAGCTCGCGGCACTGCTGAAGAACAAAGGCATTCGTGTGGCGAGGCGGACGGTCAGCAAGTACCGCAGTGCCATGGGGATCGAGTCGTACGAAATGCGCCGTGTGACCGCGGTGGGGCGGTCTCACCAGGCGCGCTTCACGCGAAGCGACTCCGCTACGACGCCGGGCGCCATCGTCGAGCGTCGTGGTGGGCGGCAGAATCGTCCGGACAAGCCTTTCGTGGCGCGACAGGGGTAGCGACGGACGATGAGCATCGGGCGTCACGGTGGCCGCCGGGCATGCGCATTGCGAACGCGATTCGGGCTCTCAGCCCGCCGGGTCCACGGCCGCTCGACACGGGGGCGCGACACGAGCGCGCCCATTGCGAATCGAACAGGAGAGTTCCATGGATAGCAAGGACTTTCGCGATGACGCGTTTCAACAGCCCCTCGACGAGTCCGGGTCAGGCCGTGACGAGCCCGTTCACAGGGGATTCATTGGTCGCAGTCTGGTCGAGCAGGCCATAGGGTCTTCCGGAAGGAAGACGGGCTCCGGGCCGCCGGAAGGTCGGGAGCACCACGCCCCCCGGGCGAAGGGCTCCGGCGGTTCGGCATGAGGCCGACCGTGGCTGAGCGCAAGTCATTCAACGATGAAATGGGAGCAAACATGAATCAGAACACCGTCAAACCCCGTCATTCCGACGACTTCGGCAGTCCTGCGGCCTTTCGCGCTGCGCCGGATCACGCGGCCGCGTCCTCGCGACCGCCGCTGCACGTGGGGGCGCACTCCGCCGGCTCCGAGCGCCTGGACGGCGTGGCCGATCGCTTTCGCGATCGATGGGAGAACTTCCGGACGAATCTGCACACGATGGCCCAGGAGAACGGATCGCTCGAATCCGATCGTCTGCGCGAAATGGTCGACGCGGTCAACGATCAGGTCGACGAAGTGACCGGCGCGCTGCGCCACGCGGGACGCCAGACGAACGAGGGACTGAGGTCGGCCGCCCGCTCCACGGATGCGGTGGCTCGTGACAATCCGTGGGCCGCGGTCACGGTTGCGGCTGCTGCGGGCGCGGCACTGGCCTGGATGCTGACCCGCCGGTGAATGCTGTTCAGCGACCGGGCGCGATGATCACCTCGCGATCCCGGTCCACCTGAATCGACAAGCCCGCTGCCGAGGCTGCGTTCCGAAGCCGCCAGCAGGCCAGCAACTGCCTGGGCTTGTCACGGAGAAGGCTGAGCGAAACGCCTTCACCCAGCGCGCTCAGGGCAGCCGGCAGTACCGTCTGATCCACGAGCGCGATGCACAAGGACGGGGCTCGTCGTTCGCGGACAAGTACCGCGAGCATGATCGGCAGGCGGACACTGCGCAGATGCGCGACCAGCGCCCGCGCCAGCGGTTGCAGGTGAGCCCGCTGGGGCCACTCTAGACCGCTCAGGGAATCGACGCCCCGTATCGTGTTCTCACGGGAGTCACCCTGGGCCAGAGCGTCCTGCAGACATCTTCCGAAGTCGATACGCAATGCGCGGCCCTCCGTGGCCGCCGCTTCGTCGCGCGCGCTCTCCGGAGAAACCGTCGACATCGCATCGAGCTGGGTCGTCTGCTCGGAGATCGCTCGAAAGATCCCGGCAAGTGCCTTGTCCGGTATCTCCCGTCCGTTCTCCTTCGCATGCGCCACCACCTGCGACCAGCCGGCGATCGCGTTGAGCGGGCCGCGTAGTTCGTGAGCCAGGGCGCCGACGATGTAAGGCAGGTCGGCCGGGGAGACGGCGCTCCGGTGCGATTCATCCAGAGGATCTGTCATGGCATTCTCGGCGGTGTCATCAGAAGCCGGCGAGGCGGTCGGCGCGGGCGTCGGACTCCTCGATGCAGTCATCCGCCAACAGCCTGTCCTCGGAGGTCGCCGGTTCGAGCGTGTGCTCCGGCGCGGTCTTCGTTGTCGGAGCGATCTCGATGAAGATGGCGAAATGGTCGGAACCGAACCCGGGAAGCCGGCGCATCTCCACGAGAGCGAAGTGGTGGCTCAGAAAGACATGATCCAGCGGGAAGCGGATCATCGGCCACTTGGCATTGAACGTGTTGAACATGCCGCGGCCGATGCGCGGATCGCGCATCCGGGAGATTTTTCGGAACAGGCGGGTGGTATGCGACCAGGCCACGTCGTTGAGGTCCCCCGCCACGAGGGCGGGGCCGTCGAACCCCTCGAGTGACCGTGCCACCGTCAGGAGTTCGCCGTCTCGCTCGAGCGACTCCTCGTTCTCAGTCGGGCTCGGCGGTGCCGGATGCACGAAATGAATCCGGATCGGCTCGTGGCCGGGCCACGGGCGAACTCTCATGTGAAACGAAGGCACATCCGGTTCCACCAGGAACTCGATTCTGGGGTCGATCAGCGGTACGCGCGAGTAGAGGTGCATGCCGTACCGGTTGTCCAGCGGACACCGCAGACAGTGCGGCATGCTCTTCTCGAGCACGGTGAGGTCTCGTTCCCAGCGGTCGTCGGTCTCGAGCGTCACCAGGATGTCCGGCTGCCACTGGTTGACCAGGGATATGAACCGTTCGGTGCGCCGGTTGTCCATGAGAACGTTGGCGGTCATGAGTCGCAGCGTCGTTCCGCGCTCGGTCTCGTCGACGCGCTTCTGTCGGACCTCGTGGCGGTGCAGCGGCGTGTAGGGCCCGATCCACCAGAGATGCCAGGCCATGACGATCACCAGAGCGCCGACGACGATCCGGAAGGTGAGCTGATCCAGATCTGCCAGCGACAGCGTCACGATCAGCAGACCCAGTGTGATCACCGTGATCTGGACGCGGGGGAACTCCCAGATGCGGATCAGCCAGTGCGTATGCCGGCTGATCGGCAGCAGGGTCACGCCGAGCACGAAGACCGTGCCCGCAACCAGAATCCATTCCGTCGGTTCCATGCCTGATTGTCGACCGAATCCGCCCAGAGTGCTTGCAGCGCCTGCGCGGAACGCATCCCGTTGACGAAGAAACGGCCGGGCCCCGCGGGGCCCGGCCGGCTGACATGTCGGGCTCAGAGGCTCTCGATCACTCCTCGCCGAGCGCGCGTTCGGTCGCCTCGGACTGCCAGATATTGGTGGCCACGTCCACGTTCTGGCCCAGACCCGACCCCGGATCACGGTCGATCTGAACCTCGTAGCTGTGGTCGGCCTTGACGATCTCGAACTCGAGATAATCGCTCTCCCGGTCGTTGATCGACGTCACCT
>JAUIAI010000313.1 GCA_030425615.1 Gammaproteobacteria bacterium | reverse complement strand
GAGCAGAACGGCATCGTCTTCATCGACGAGATCGACAAGGTCGCCGCGCGCAGCGACGCGCAGGGCGCGGACGTCTCGCGCCAGGGTGTTCAGCGAGACCTCCTGCCGCTCATCGAAGGCACGGCGGTGAACACCAAGTACGGGGTGATCAACACCGACCACATCCTGTTCATCGCATCCGGGGCCTTTCACCTGGCCAAGCCGTCCGACCTGGTGCCCGAGCTGCAGGGCCGTCTTCCGATCCGCGTCGAGATGAGCTCGCTGTCCACCGACGATTTCGTGCGCATCCTGGACGAGACGGACGCCAGCCTCACCAAGCAGTACCGTGCGCTGCTGGCCACCGAGGGGATCACGCTCGAGTTCACCGCCGAGGGTGTGCGCCGGCTGGCCGAACTGGCCTTCGACGTCAACGAACGAGTCGAGAACATCGGCGCCCGCCGACTGCATACCGTCATGGAGCGCCTGCTCGAGGAGGTGTCGTTCGAGGCCGCCCACATGACCGACAAGACGGTGAAGATCGACGCCGCCTACGTGCAGGACAAGCTGGCCGAGACCGTCGCGAGTCAGGATCTGTCGCAGTTCGTCCTCTAGCTCCGCGAACTTCGGATTCACCACACTGGCTCCGCGAACTTCGGATTCGCCACACGAGCTCCGCGAACTTCGGATTCGCCACACGAGCTTCGCGAACTTCGGATTCACGACTAACGGGCCGGGCAGACCCGGCCCGCGCCCGGTTGGGCGGGGCCGCCCGGTCAAGAGTCGCGGCATCGGGCCGATAACGCAGGTGTGAGACCCATCTGCCAGTCCGACGCCGAATGCCGAGTGTCGCCGCCGCGGGGCCGAACCCGGGCGGCGGCGGGCTGGCGTCTGCTCGCCGTGACCGCGGCCTGCGCTGTCATGTGGGTGAGCGCTCCCTTACCGGTCGCCGTGGCGCAGGCTCCGTCCATCAGCGACCCGCTGGTGCTGGACCGGCTTCGCAACCGCCTCTACCGGATGCTGAACCAGGATCCGGACAAGGCCAAGGTCCAGGCGCCGGAGCGCAACGTCCTGCGGGTCACCCGTAAGCAAGCGCCCACTAAACCCAGGGAGCCCGTGAAAGCGGCAGCCAAACCGGTCGAGCCCGACGATCCGCTGCTGCCCCTGGTGCGTGCCGCGCTGGCCCGGGCGCCGTCGTTGCCGGCGATCGCGCCGTGCCCGGATGCCGACGACATTGCCGCGCGGGCCGCCGAGGTGGCCAGGGCCCGGTGGGCGCTGCCGCCCCGGGCGGGGGCCGGGCCCGGCGTCCCCGAGCCCCGGCTCAGTCTGAACGTTCCGCGCCGTGCGGCGGCCGGGATCGACCTGGCACTGCCGCCCGACGACACCGAAGCGAATCCTTGCCCACCGGTCAATGCCGGCCCGACGCCGCCGCCGCCACCCGTCGAATGGGCCTACCTCGGGGAGGGGGCGCCCGAGCACTGGGGTCGGCTGCGCGCCGACTTCGCGGCCTGCCTGATCGGGGAGCGTCAGTCGCCGGTGGCGCTCGGGCCGGCGGTTCCCGTCAGCCTGCGCCCGCTGGACACGCGTTACCGTCCCGGCCGGTTCCACGTCGTGGACGACGGGCGCAGTCTGCTCGTCACGCTCGACGGCGCCAGCAGCCTGCAGGCCGACGGGCAGCGGCTGCGGCTCAAGAGCATCCGCTTTCACCGTCCCGGCGAACACGTGGTGGATGGGCGCCGGCCGGACATGAGCGCGCATCTGATCCACGAGACCCCGGCCGGGCGGACCGTGGCGATCTCGGTGCCGCTGATCGTGGCCCATGGGGAGGCGGCAGCTCCCGGATCGTCGGCGGGGGAGGCTGAAACGCCCGGTGCCGTGGGAACCGGCTCCAACCCCGTCCTTCAGGCCGTGCTGGACAACATCCCGCTGGATCCCGGCACCAGTCATCGCGGCCAGGGCCGGCTGGACCCCGCCGCGCTCCTACCGGACTCGCACGACCGACTGATCTACGAAGGGTCGCTGACGACACCGCCCTGCACGGAAGGCGTGCAATGGCTCGTCCTGCGTTCGCCGGTGTCGATCAGCCGCCTTCAGTACCAGGTCTTCGAAACGCTGTTCCCGGAGAGCGCACGGCCGCTGCAGGCCCTGAACGGGCGCCGGGTCAAATCGACGATGTAGAGGGGAGCGGATAGCGGACACTTGAGGCTGCAATTCAAGATCACATTACCGACCGCTGGGCGGTCAAGCACGCCAGCGGGCGATCGCCCGATTCTGCAGCGTCGGACGGTGTCTACAATCTGGTTATGAATAAGAAAATGTCTGTGGATCTGCGCATCATGACCGTGCTCGGCGCGCGGCCTCAGTTCGTCAAGGCGGCCGTGGTCAGTCGCGCGCTGGCCGACACCGACGGCGTGCAGGAGATCCTCGTGCACACGGGCCAGCACTTCGACGACAACATGTCGACGGTGTTCTTCGACGAGATGGGCATCCCCCCGCCGGCCCACCATCTGGACGTGCA
Source organism: Gammaproteobacteria bacterium (assembly GCA_030425615.1). GTDB lineage: Bacteria > Pseudomonadota > Gammaproteobacteria > Burkholderiales > Burkholderiaceae_E > JAUIAI01. The sequence goes on along the minus strand of JAUIAI010000313.1, from coordinate 2,290 downwards.
TTCGCTGCCCCACGGAGCGATGACCGGCCGCATGCTCGAAGCGCTCGAGGCGCTGATGCTCGAGACGCGGCCGGACTGGGTGCTCGTGTACGGCGACACGAACTCCACGCTGGCCGGTGCGCTGGCCGCGGCGAAGCTGCACATCCGCGTGGCCCATGTGGAGGCCGGGTTGCGTTCGTTCAACCGGGCGATGCCCGAAGAGATCAACCGCATCCTCACCGATCACGCCTCCGACCTCCTCCTCACGCCGACCGATGTGGCCACCGAACGCCTGCGATTCGAGGGCGTGCCGCCGGCGCGAATCGTGCAGACGGGCGACGTCATGCAGGACGCGGCGCTGGCCTTCGCCGGGCGCGCGGCCTCGGGCTCCAGCATCGTCGAGCGGCTCGGGCTTGACCCGCGGCGGCCCGTACTGCTCTGCACCGCCCCCCGGGCCGAGAACACGGACGACCCCGCGCTGTTGTCGGTGCTCGCGCAGGCGCTGGCCGGGCTGGCCGGCGAGTTGCAGATCGTCTGGCCGCTGCACCCGCGCACACGGGCGCTCGCACAGCGCAGCGGCCTCGCGCTCGCGCAGCCGGGCATCCGGCTGACCGAGCCACTGGGTTTTCTCGACATGGTGCGCCTCGAACAGGTCGCGGCACTGATCGTCACGGATTCCGGCGGCGTTCAGAAGGAAGCGTTCTTTCACCGCACGCCGTGCGTCACCATCCGCGAGCAGACGGAGTGGGTCGAACTGGTGGAGTCCGGCTGGAACGTGCTCTGCCCGCTGTCGGGCGGGGTGGCCCGTCTGATCGACACCGTGCGAGACCGGCTCGGCTCAGTGGGTGAGACGGTGTCTCCCTATGGCGAACCCGGCGCGTCGCGTCGTGTCGTGGAGGCGATCCTGGCGGCCCAGGGGCCTCAGTAGGCCTGCGGATCGCCCTTGAAGACCATGGTGATCGTGCGCCAGATGATGTAGAGATCCAGCCGCAGCGACCAGCTGCGAAGGTATTCCAGATCCAGCGCCACGCGCCGTTCCATGTCGGCCAGCCGGGGCGTCTCGCCGCGCGCGCCGTTCACCTGCGCCCAGCCGGTGATCCCCGGCTTGACCTTGTGGCGGACCATGTAGCCCTTGATCACCTTGCGGAAGGTTTCGTTGTGCGCGACCGCGTGCGGGCGCGGGCCCACCACGCTCATGCGGCCCTCGAGCACGTTGAAGAACTGCGGCAGTTCGTCCAGCGAGGTGCGGCGCAGGAAGGCGCCGACCTTGGTGATACGGGGGTCGTCCCGGGTGGCCTGGCGCACGGTGCTGCCGTTGTCCGTGGTGGTCATGCTGCGGAACTTCCAGACGTTGATCTCCTTGCCGTCCAGCCCGTAGCGCTTCTGACGGAAGATCACCGGCCCGGGCGAGCTCAGCTTGACGGCCAGCGCGATGGCGAGCATCAGCGGCGCCGTGAGGATGATGGCCATCAGGGCGATCACGATGTCCGACAGCCGCTTGGTCAGCCCGGAGACGCCGTCGAAGGGGGAGTCGCAGACCGCGACCACGGGAACGCCGCCCACGGCGTCCAGACGCGCCTGGATGAGGTCGACCATGAAGATGTCCGGCACGAAGAAGATCGACGCCGTGGTGTCGCGCAGTCCGTCCAGCAGCTGCATGAGGCGCGGCTGCTTGGCCATCGGCAGCGCGATGTAGATGTTGTGGATCTCGTTCCGGCGCACGTAGTCGACGGTGTCCGCGAGCCGGCCGAGCACCGGCGCCTCGGATACCTCGCCGAGCCGTTCGGCGTTGCGGTCGTCGAAGAACGCCAGCACCTCGGTGTTCGAGAACGGGTCGCTGTTGAACGTCTGCGCGAGCTGCCGGCTGGCCTGGTTGGCGCAGACCACGACGGCGCGCTGTTTGCGGTTCAGGGCCAGCATGCGCGGCATGATCGACGGGCTCAGCCAGTGCACGGCGAACTGGACGAACGGCGTCGCCAGGATCCACGCGGCGATGACGTTGCCCTGGAAGATCTGCATCGTGCCCGTGACGTAGCCCAGGCCCACGAGCAGCGCGGCCACCACGGCCCACGAACTGGCCAGCGCGCGCAGCAGCCCGAGCTGGCGGTGGCGGAACTGGATCGTGCCCGGGTAGCAGAGCGAGAACGCGAGCAGGGACAGGATGATCTCGGCGCCGCCGATGCGCTCGCCGTGCAGCACCGTGGCCGCCAGCAACGTCAGGACGGCCAGCAGGGGATCGGTGGCGGCCTTGATGACGTCCAGCACGGGCCGCGCGCCGACCGCGAAGCCTGTTTGGTTGTCTTTGGTGACC
>JAUIAI010000312.1 GCA_030425615.1 Gammaproteobacteria bacterium | reverse complement strand
CCGGCAGATCCTGAGCGCTCGCGACGGGCGGCCGCTGCGTCTGGACATCCGCGGCGACGACCGGCTCAACATCGCCCACCCGAACGTGCTGCTCGAGGCGGCGGCCACCTCGTTCCAGGTTCACTTCCAGATGCCGGCCGAACGACTCGTCCGGGCCTACAACGCTTCCTGCCTGGTCTCCGCGCCCATGGTGGCGCTGGCGGCGAACTCGCCCTACCTCTTCCAGTGCGCGCTCTGGGACGAAACCCGGATACCGTTGTTCGAACAGGCCGTCGACACGAGCCCGCTGACCGGCGACGCGCCGCGCCGGGTGACGTTCGGCGAAGCCTGGCTGGAAGACGGTCTGCTCGAGTGCTTCGAAGACAATCTGAGCCGCTTCCCGCCCCTGCTGCCCCAGCTGTTCGACGAGCCACCGGAGCATCTGCACCATCTCCGGCTGCACAACGGCACGATCTGGCGCTGGAACCGCCCCCTCGTGGCCGTCGACGACGAAGGCGCGGTCACGCTGCGGCTCGAGCACCGGGTCCTGCCGGCCGGCCCCACGGTCATCGACATGCTCGCGAACGCAGCCTGCTACGTGGGCCTGGCGCAGGCCCTGAGCAGTCTTTACCAGCCCCCCGAGTCCCGGCTTCCGTTCGTCGATGCGCGCACCAACTTCTACGAAGCGGCCCGGCGCGGGCTCGATGCCGAGTTTCGCTGGCTCGATGGCCGGGTGATCGGTTGCCGGTCCCTGCTCCTGGACACGCTGCTGCCGCTGGCCGACGACGGACTGTCCGCTCTGGGCGTGTCCGCGGCCGTACGGCGACGATACCTGGACGTGGTCAGAGCGCGCGTGGCCGGGGGGCAGACCGGCGCACGATGGCAGCGCGCGTACATCCACGAGCACGGTCGCAACTTCGCGGACCTGCTGGCCGCCTACTGTGCTCACCAGCGGGAGGGCATGCCGGTGCACGAATGGCCGGTCTGACGTCGTGCCCCGGCGGCACCGCTCAGTCGCCGAACCGGCGGCGAAGCGCGGCCGAAGCCCCTGCGGCGGGCAGCAGCCGTGTCCCACCCAGCCACAGTTCACGCCCCCTACCCCGCGCGTCGGTCAGGAGCCTGGCCGTCTCTCCGTAAGCCCCCAGACCCGGCGCCCGGGCGATCCGGGCTTCACCCGGGCGACCGCTCACCGGCACGAGCTCGCTCCGGTCCGTAAACGGCATCGGGGCGGAGGCCTGCCCCACCAGGATTCGCCCGCGCTGGGGCATCACGAGAAAGGGTACCCAGTCCGACCACCAGACCCCCGCCCACGGCAGCAGCGCCGCGTCCGGCTCGCCACCCTTGCCGCCCTCTTCCAGAATCATCGCCGCGCCGTCGAGCCAGACCGGCGCCATGCCGTCGGCGGCATTGCTGATCATGCTGATCGTCGCGCCCAGGGTGCCATGGTTGAGCGTGCGGGAGAGAACGCCGGGGAACACCCCCGAGTGGCCGAAGGCGGGCGTGCAGGCCGGCGCCGCGGTCAGCAGACCCAGGCCGTACCACCGCCCGGCGCTCGCGTCCGGCTCCGGCCAGCGCGGCCGGGTCATCTCCAGTCTCGCCTCCGGGCTGAGGACCGGATTCTCGGCATCGGGGTCGAGCAGGGAGAAGAACCGCGCCAGATCCGACGCCGTGCTGACGAACCCCCCCGCACTGGCGAGGGCGCCGACGGGCCGGTTCACGTCGAAGGACAGGCGGCGTCCGACGGGCCAGACTCCACTGTGCCCGCTCGCCATCCGCGGTGGGCGCGCTCGCGCGGCATCCGGCACATCGGGCCAGGTTTTTCTTAACCCGAGTGGCTTCAGCAGTTCGCGCGCGACCCAGCCGGCGAAGTCTTCACCCGTGACCTGCTCGATCACCATCCCGAGCAGGGCATAGCCGTGATTCGAGTACTTGAGGCGCGTGTTCGGTCGGATCGCCGGGCCGTTGGCGAGCTCGGCCAGCAGTTCCTCCCGTGACTTGAAGGGCCTTCGCAGGCCCCACTGTCCTGAATCGGTGCCGTCACGGGTCAGACCGGCCGAGTGTGACAACAACGCACTCAGCGGCTGGCCGGCGACCCGATCGTGCAGCCCGCCCACGAATCGCCCGACCGGATCGTCCAGCCGCAGTCGGCCGCGATCGCGCAGCTGCATCACGGCGGCCGCCGTGAACGACTTCGAATGCGAGGCCACCCGGAAGACATGGCCCGAGGTCAGGCGCTCCGCCGCAACGAGGTCGGCGTGCCCGTACTGCTTTCGGACCAGCGTCTGCCCGGCCGTCGCGATCGCCATCGACAACCCGGGCTGTTCCGTGATGAGCATCTGATGGCGCAGCCAGGCGTCGAGCGTGTCGATCACATGCGGGGCGACAGGGTTCATTCGGTGCATTCTCCGTGGGTCATCGCTGGGGCGTCCCCGGGACTCCTGGTGAGCGGTCTCATGAGCCACTTGCATTTTGCTGGCCCGAGAACCGGGCGTCCTTCGGAACCTGCCGGCGAGGTCCGAGGGGACGGTCGGCTAAGATGAGCGGCATCATGCCGCCCGCCACCCAACTCGACAAGCCCGCACACGCCGCCCGCGTGGCGCAGCGATGAGCGCCGCCGGTCGCGAGACGCCCGAACCCGGGGAAAGCAATCCGTTGATCGGCCGCGCCATCTTGCTGGCGGCACTGGCCGGTCTGAGCCTGGTGAGCATGAACGCCTGCATGCGGGTGGCCCTGCAGAGCACGGATCCGTTCGTGGCGCAGTTCTTCCGCTACCTGTTCGGTCTGATGCTGGCGCTGCCGTTCATGCTGCGCGCCGGATTCGGATGGCTGCGCCCGAACAACCTGGGCGGACAGCTCTGGCGCGGACTGACTCAGACCGTCGCGATCACGCTGTTCAACCTGGCGCTCCGCCATCTGCCGCTCGCCGACGCGGTCGCGATCATGTTCGTGGTACCGATCGCGATTCTCGTGGGCGCCTGGATGTTCCTGGGCGAGCGGGTGAACGCCACACGCTGGATGGCCAGTCTGCTCGGCCTGCTCGGCGTTCTGATCGTACTGAGCCCCAAGCTGACCGGCGCGGGGCCGCTGAGCTCGAGTCTCGTGATGCTGGCTTCGGTTCCGTTCTGGGCGGCGACTTTCCTGATCACGAAGGCGCTTACGCGCAGCGATCCGCCGAGTACGATCGTGGCCTGGCAGAACCTCTCGATCACCGCGCTCATGCTGCCGATGGCGCTGTTCGCCTGGCAGACGCCGGGCCTGACCGAGCTCGCACTGACCGCCGGCGCCGGCCTGTTCGGCACCCTGGGCCACTGGTTGCTGACGCGGGCCTTCTCGCTGGCCGACGTCTCGGCGCTGCAGCCGATCCGTTTCCTGGACCTGCTCTGGTCGGCGCTCTTCGGCATCGCCTTGTTCGGCGAGCCTCCGGTGCTGGCCACCCTGGTGGGCGGCGTGGTGATCGTGACGGCAACGGTCTGGCTGGCGCGCAGCGAACGCGCGAGGAACTGACCGCCGGACCCTCAGGCCGCGCGCGCCAGCACGGCGCGCAGCGCGGCGCGGGTCAGGCCTCCGAGCCCGAACAGCACGACCCCGATGTTCACGAGCCAGCCCAGCACGGGAATCCAGTTGAGAATCGCGAAGACCACCAGCCCGACGGCGAGCGCCGCCAGCCGGGCCACTGAACCGTCTCCGGTGCGGACCAGGCCTCCGAGCACCCGTCGCGCCAGCGTGTAGGCGCCCAACAGATAGCCGAACCACCAGGCGAGCACGATCGCCAGGATCACCGCCGGCACGATGGCCACGCCGACGAGCGTCATGGCGCCGACGGGTACGAGTCCGATGAGGACCGAAAGGCCGAGCAGCCCGAGCAGCAGCGTACGCCCCGGGCGCGCCAGCATCGGCAGGCGTTGTCGCTCGATGAGGTCGGGAAACAGCCCGAGCAGGATGGCTCCGCTGATGAACAGCACGATCAGGAGCAACCCGGTGCCGATCAGCCAGCCGGCGCCCTCTTCCCCGGCGTCCTGCATCGCGGCCTGACCGACGGCCTCGCCGGCGGCCCCGGCAACGGCCCTCGGGCCGATCGCCGTGACACGGTCGGCGTCCACCACCGAGCCGGGCACGACGGTTCCCTCCGGAGTGAGGTGGCGAAGCCTGCCTCCGACCCTGGCATTCGGCCCGAAGGTCACACCGCCTGCGCTCAGCAAGAGATCGCCGGAGATCGGCGCATCGAGTTCGACGTCACCGGCCGTGACCACAGCGCTGCCCAGCACGGGTGCGCGCAGGATCGCGGAGCCCGCCACCACCCGCAGATTGCCGCCGATCCGCGCCGAGGGCTCGGTCTCCACGGAAAAGCCCGCTGCCGTGAAGTCCTCGCCGACCGGCGCGTCGAGTTCGATCCGTGCGCCGAGCGTGAAGGCATCACGGCCGACTTCGGCGTCGACCTCCACCATGAAGCCGGCCAGATGCGCGTCGCCGCCGGCCGGGTGACGCATCTCGGCGGAGAACCCGGTGACGAACGTGTCCCGGTCGCTCGGTGCGTCCGTGACCGCGCTCGCGCCCGTGCTGAAGCGATCCCCACCGACCTCGGTCGTCGACTGCGCGATCACGACGGGCGAGCAAAGGATCGTCAGCGCGAACAACGCGCGGCGCCCCCAGATTGCGATTGCGCTCATGCGTCCTCCCGTCTGTTCACCGGGTGGAAAGATACTCCGAACCGGACGACGCCGACCATGGTCCCCGGCCGTCGCCGCTACGGAGCGTCCTGCCGGGCGTCCGCGAGAGCCGCCACTGCAATGGCCTCCGAAAGCACGGC
>JAUIAI010000311.1 GCA_030425615.1 Gammaproteobacteria bacterium | reverse complement strand
GTCGAGGCCGGTGACCAGGCCAATCGCGCGTGGGTCGAGCAGATCGGTCCCAAGGCGATGGCACAACTGAAGGAAGCCGGTGTCGAGGTCATCTCCCTCGAGCCCGAGGCGCGCAAGCAGTTCCGCGAGCTCTCGCTGAAGGTCTACGACCAGGCACCCCTGCCGCGCGAGCAGGTGGACGAGTGGATCGCCCTTTCGAAGGCCACGAGTCAGTGATGCGCGCGCTCGAACGGGTCAGCGACGCGGCCGACTGGGTCGCGGTCCGACTGGCCGCCGGCTGCCTGATCGCGATGCTCGTCATCGTGATGCTGCAGGTCGTCGCCCGCTACCTGTTCGACGCCCCGCCCGCCTGGACCGAGGAAGGCGCGCGGTACATGATGGTCTGGAGCGGTCTGCTCGGCGCGGCCATCGCGTTCAAGCGCCGGCTGGATCCGGTGCTCGTGGACTGGCGCCCGGCCGGGCCCGCGTGGCTGCTCGCGGGCATGCGCCTGCTGCAGTCGCTGGCCGTACTCGGGTTCATGCTGCCCGTGCTCTACGCCTGCTTCTTCGGCCCGCGCGGCGACCCGGCGCGCAGCTTCATGGCGCGCCAACTGAAGGTCAGCGCGGACACCTTCGGCTTCTCGATGGTCTGGGTCGCCGCGGCCGTGCCGCTGATGGTCGTGCTGATCCTCCTGCATCTGTTCGGCGGACGGGCGCCGGCAGAGGCGCCAGACCCGGAGAAAGGCGCCGTCTCCTGAACCACACCGCCGGGTGTCCGCGCCGCACGGCGGCGACGTGCGCCATGGTCAAGGTGAACGATGACACCGGGGTCGGTGAACGGCGAACATGCCGTGACCACTCGGTCCATCGATACATCAGGAGGCTCCCATGCTCGTTCGCCTGCTCGCGGCTGCCGCGGTTTTCTCGTGCGCCATCACGGGAACCGCCGTTGCCGCGGAACCCGTCACGCTCACCTTCGCGCACTTCGTCCCGGACAAGTCCCCCTACGGTCGCATCTTCTCGGCGCTCGCGGCCGACATCGAACGCCGCTCGAACGGCTCGCTGAAAGTCGAGGTGCAGCCGGGAGGCAGCTACGAGAAGATTCCCGGCAAGTATCTCGGACACCTGGAGTCCGGCGCCATCGACATCGCGATGCTCGTGGCGGCCTATACGCCGAAGGCCTTTCCGGACTACTCCCTGTTTCACCTGCCGCTGCAGTTCGGGTCGGTGCGCGAGGTCATCCTGACCCACCAGCGGATGGCCGAACGCGGGCAGCTCACCGGCTACGACCGCGTCAGGGTGCTCGCCGCGTTCGCCACCGATGCCTACGAGCTCCACCTGAAGGAACCTTTCGACGGCGTCGCGAGCCTCCGGGGCCGCCGGATCCGCGCGGCCGACGGTCTGCATCAGACGATGTTGAGCGCCCTGGGCGCCGAGGCACTGCCCGGCAGCAACGTCACCACGGTGGCAACGTCGCTGGCCTCGGGCGAGGCCGACGGTTCGCTGCTGGCGTTCTCGCCCGCGCGCGTGTTCAAGGTCATCCCCGAGGTCAGCGAGCACGTGATCCTCGGTGCCGGGTACGCGCCGCTCTTGGTGGCGATGAGCCGCAGCCGCTACGACAGTCTGTCGGCGACCCAGCGCGCCGCGATCGATGACGCGAGCGGGCCGGCTCTGCTCGAACGCCTGATCGCGACCACGATCAACGGCGGCAACGCCGGGCGAAAGGCCGCGTCCGAACTGGGTCACCGCATCGTCGAACTCGATCCGGTCGCCAGGCGTGAGTTCGAGACCGCCGTACAGCCGGTGGTCGACGACTGGGTGAAATCCCACCCGCGCGGGCGACAGCTCCTGGACGATGCCCGCGCGACGGTGCAGGAACTCACCAGCAAGTAGACCGAAGATCTCAGGCCGCGGCCGGCTCGCGACGGACCAGCCGCTCGATCATCCGGCGCGCGTGCGCGCCGCCGGCATCGATGTTCAGGGTCAGCAGGCGGCGCCCCGGGTTGCTCTCGAGGTTCCGTTGCTGGCACTCCAGCATTTCGAGATCCTCGCCGAAGATCCGGCCCTGACCCTCGCGGATCGACTCGGTCAGCGCCGCGTCGCCCACGCGGAAGCTTCGCGCCATGCCCCAGTGGTACCAGTGCGACGATCCGGTCTCGGGCGTGATGAAGTCGACGACGACGGCGCGCACCTTCGCATCGGCCGGGGCGTCGATGCCGCCCCGGCCGGCCAGGGCGACACCCACCTCGATCATCACGTGGCTCGGCGGCGTGAACCGGCAGATCTGCCAGCGATCGACGTCCGCGTCCGGATCCAGGCCGTTGGCCTGCATGGCCGCCCGCCAGAACGGCGGCGCCTTGATGCCCGCGATGCGCCGCTCGGTCACGACCGTGCCGCCCTCGAGCCGCGTCTCGCAGGGCGTCTCGTCGATCTCCGGCTGACCGATGCTCGAGGCATGGACGTAGGTCTCGTGGGTGAGATCCATGAGGTTGTCGATCATCAGCCGGTAGTCGGCCCTGACGTGATACAGGCCGCCGCCGTAGGCCCAGGCGGGGTCTTCCAGGAAAGGAAACGCGGGCAACGCGGCGGGATCGGCCGCGGACGCTTCGCCGGGCCAGACCCAGACGAAGCCATAGCGCTCGATCACCGGAAACCGTCGGACGCAGGGGAAGCGATCCACGCGCTGGCCCGGCATGTGCGCCGGCCGCCCCTCGCCGCTCATCTCCAGCCCGTGATAGCCGCAGACGAGCCGGCCGTCTCGCACACGCCCGAGCGACAAGGGCGCGCCGCGGTGCGGGCAGAAATCCTCGATGGCGACCGCGGCACCCGTTCCGTCACGAAACAGGGCGATACGCTCGTCGCAGATCGTGCGTCCGAGCGGCGCCTCGTGCAGCGCATCGGCCGTGCAGGCGACATACCAGGCTTCCCGGACGAACATGGCGACCTCATTCCGTATACTGACTCTGATTCATTATACGGATCGTGGAAGGTGATGGGAAGCAGTCATGAGGAGCGGGCGACCCCCGTGAGCTTGCCCAGCAACCGCACGAGCGCCTCACGCTCGCCGGGCTCGAGTCCCGCCATCAGGCCCTCGTACATCGGCCGAACGCGCGGCATCATCTCGCCGAGCACCCGTTCGCCCTCGGCCGTCAGCGACAGACTGCGCTGACGGCGGGGCAGCAGCTCGCGGGTGATCCAGCCCTTGGCCTCGAGGCGCACAGCGATGTCGGCCGTGGTGGAGGTATCTAGCGCCACGGCGTCGGCCAGCGTGACCTGGTCGATACCCGGGCGGTCGTGCAGCGCGCGAAGGATCGCGTACTGGACCGGGGTCACGCCCGGGCCGTGCGTCTCCCGGAACCGGGCCACCGCCAGCTGGTGGGCACGCCGGATCAGGTGACCCGGCTCCTCGGTGAGTGCCAGGGGCTTGCGTCGATTCATGAGGACGGCGACGGACGGGTGGACGTTCTCAGTGGTTGTCGCGCGGCACGCCCCCCGTGCCCTGGGCCACCCGCTGGTACTTCACCGCGGGCTTGAGCACCATGCCGTTCTCCAGCCGGTCGACGATGCCGCGCTGGATCTCCTGCCAGGGTGTCTGACTCGGCGGGGTGGCATAGCCGCCCTCCGCCTTCAGCTTCTCGAGGCGCGCCGCGATCTCGGCGTCATCGACCAGCATATCCACCCGACGCTGGTTGAGATCGATCCGCACCCGGTCGCCCGTGCGCAGCACGGCCAGACCGGCGTTCTCCGCGGCCTCGGGCGAGGCGTTGAGGATCGAGGGCGAACCGGAGGTGCCCGACTGCCGGCCGTCGCCGATGCAGGGCAGCGCCTGTACGCCGCGCCTGAGCAGGCTGGCCGGGGCGCGCATGTTGACCACCTCCGCGGCCCCCGGATAGCCGATGGGGCCCACGCCGCGCATGAACAGGATCGAGTACTCGTCGGCCTGCAGCGCGGGATCGTCGATGCGGTCGTGGAAGTCCTCCGGCCCGTCGAACACGATGGCCCGCCCCTCGAAGGCATTGGGATCGTCCGGATTGCTCAGGTAGCGGGTCCGGAACTCGTCCGAGATCACACTGGTCTTCATGATCGCCGAGTCGAACAGGTTCCCGGTCATGACCAGGAAGCCCGCCTCGGCGACCAGCGCGGTGTCGAAGCCCCGGATGACGTCCGGATTCTCGTTCACCGCCTCGGCGCAGTTCACGTGCAGCGGCCTGCCGTTGACCGTGATGGTGTTCTCGCGTACCAGCCCGTGCTTCATGAGTTCGGCCATCACCGCCGGCAGACCGCCCGCACGGTAGTAGTCCTCGCCCAGGTACTCGCCGGCAGGCTGCAGGTTCACCAGCAACGGGACCTCGTAGCCGAGGGTCTCCCATTCCTTGATGTCGAGCCCGACCCCGGCGTGGCGGGCGATCGCGTTGATGTGGATCGGCGCGTTGGTGGACCCGCCGATGGCCGAGCAGGCCACGATGACGTTCTCGAAGGCCTCGCGGGTCATGATGTCGCTGGGCTTGAGGTCCTCGTGGACCATCGCCACGATGCGTCGCCCGGTCTCGTAGGCGCACTGGGCGCGCTCGCGATACGGCCCCGGAATGGCGGCCGCCCCGGGCAGGGTCATGCCGAGCGCCTCGGCCAGAGCGTTCATGGTGCTGGCCGTGCCCATGGTGTTGCAGTGACCCACCGACGTGGTCGACGACGCCACCAGATCGATGAAGCCCGCCTCGTCGATCTCGCCCTTGGCGATGAGTTCGCGCGCCTTCCAGACGATGGTTCCCGAGCCCGTGCGCTCGCCCTTGTACCAGCCGTTGAGCATGGGCCCG
>JAUIAI010000310.1 GCA_030425615.1 Gammaproteobacteria bacterium | reverse complement strand
GAAGGAAATCCGCTACACGGTGGTGCCGGAGATCGCCTCGCGCATCAACGGGCTGCTCACGGGCCAGTTCGATTTCGTGAGCGACCTGCCGCCCGATCAGATCGCCACCGTGGAAGCCAACCCGGCGTTCGAGGTCGTCGGCGGGCCGGTGCTGAATCACCGCCTGATCGTGTTCGACAAGAACCACCCGCAGCTGGCCGACCCGCGCATCCGTCAGGCCCTGACGATGGCGATCGACCGTGACGCGATCGTGGAAGCGCTCTGGTCCGGCCGTACCAGCGTGCCCGCCGGTCTGCAGTGGGAGTACTACGCCGACATGTTCCAGAAGGGCTGGACGGTGCCCGCGTACGACCCCGCCAAGGCGGCCGAACTGGTCAAGGCGGCCGGCTATGCTGGCGAGCCGATTCCTTTCCGGGTCCTGAACAACTACTACACGAACCAGGTCCAGACGGCGCAGGTGCTCACGGAAATGTGGCGCGCGGTGGGCCTGAACATCCAGATCGAGATGAAGGAGAACTGGCAGCAGATCTTCGACAAGTCCTCGCCGCGTGCGGTGCGCGACTGGTCGAACTCGGCGCCGTTCAGTGATCCGGTGAGCTCCATCGTGAACCAGCACGGCCCCCGTGGTCAGCAGCAGCAGGTGGGCGAGTGGACCAACGCCGAGTTCAACGAACTCTCCTACACGCTCGAGACCTCGACGGATCTGGCCACCCGCCAGGAGACCTTCCGTCGCATGCTCGAAATCGCGGAGCGCGAAGACCCCGCCTACACGGTGCTCCACCGTAACGTGGTCTTCTACGGCAAGCGCAAGGACATCGAGTGGAAGTGGTCGCCGACCTTCACGATGGACTTTCGCCCCGAGAACATCCGGTTCGCCGGTTCGCAATGACCGTGCCGTTGATCGCCGTGTCCGACCTGCGGGTGTCCTTCGACGACGGACGCCGGCAGGTCCCGGTACTGCACGGTGTCGACCTGAGCCTGAACCGCGGCGAGACGCTCGGCATGGTCGGTGAATCGGGCTGCGGCAAGAGCGTCACGTGGCTGGCCGTGTTGCGGCTGCTCGGCTCACGCGCGCGGATCACCGGGTCGATCCGTCTCGAGGACACGGCGATCGACGCCCTGCCGGCTGCGCGGATGCCGGCGGTGCGGGGGCGGCGGATCGCGATGATCTTCCAGGATCCCGCCGCCTCGCTGAACCCGGTGCTGCGAATCGGCAGGCAGCTGACCGAAGCGCTCGGTCTGCACCGCGGTCTGCGGGGCCGCGCGGCCGAGGCCGAAGCCGTGCGTCTGCTCGACCGGGTCCGGATTCCGGACGCCCGTACCCGGCTGCGGGCCTATCCGCACGAGCTGTCGGGCGGCATGAATCAGCGCGTGATGATTGCCATGGCGCTCGCAGGCGAGCCCGACCTGCTCATCGCGGACGAGCCCACGACGGCCCTGGACGTGACGATCCAGGCGCAGATCCTCGCCTTGCTGCAGGAAGTACAGCGCGAGACGGGTATGGCCATGGTGCTGGTCTCGCACGACCTGGGCGTGGTCTCGCAGGTCTGCGACCGGGTCATGGTCATGTACGCGGGCCGGGTCGTGGAGCGCTCCAGCAGCACGGCGCTCTTCGACCGCGCACGCCATCCGTATGCGCAGGGCCTCATCGGCGCGATGCCCGATCCCGCCCGGCCCCGGGCGCGGCTCGCGGCCATCGCCGGCACGGTGCCGGCGGCCGGCCGGATGCCGCCCGGTTGCTCGTTCGAGCCCCGCTGCCGGCAGGCTCAGCCCCGGTGCCGGCAAGGGGTGCCGCCCCTCGCCCCGGTCGCGCAGCCGGCGACGCCGGCCGATACGGCCCGGCACGAGGTCGCCTGCTTCCTGGCGACCGATACCGCGGTGGGCGGCGCATCTGATGCGACGCAGGCGTTGGCGGCATGACGGCGCTCGTCAGGGTGGAGGCCGTTGCGCGCCGCTACACCGTATTCCGGCGCGGGGGGATGTTCGGCCGGCGGGCCATCCTGCATGCGGTGGACGGCGTGAGCTTCACGCTCGAGCGCGGTCGCACGCTTGCCCTGGTCGGCGAGTCGGGATGCGGAAAATCCACCACGGCACGTCTGGTTCTGGGGCTGGAGTCCGCCGATGCGGGGCATGTTTCGTTCGATGGCGAGTCGATGCCGCGGCGCGGCAGCCCCGAGTGGCGCCGAATGCGCCGCCACATGCAGATGGTCTACCAGGACCCGCTCGCGGTGCTCGACCGACGCCAGAGCGCTCTGGCGCTGGTTCGCGAGCCGCTCGACATCTTCGCGCTGGGACCGAAGTCCGGTCGTGACGAGACCGCGAGGGGGTTGCTGGACGAAGTGGGACTGTCCGGCTCCCTGCAGACCCGCTATCCGCACGAGTTGTCCGGCGGACAGCGACAACGAGTGGTGCTGGCGCGCGCGCTGGCGACGCGGCCCGCGCTGCTGGTGTGCGACGAACCCATCTCCGCGCTGGACGTCTCCATCCAGGCGCAGGTCATCAACCTGCTCGCCGACCTTCAGGAGCGCCACGGGCTGACCATGCTGTTCATCAGCCACGATCTGCGGGTCGTGCAGCAGGTGGCCGACAGCGTCGCCGTCATGTACCTGGGGCGCATCGTCGAGCAGGGCCCGCCCGCCGTCTTGTTCGCGCGGGCGGCTCACCCGTACACGCAGGCACTGATCTCGGCGATCCCGTCGCACCGGCCACGCACCGGCGCAGCGCCGATTCTGCTCGAGGGTGACCCGCCGAACCCCATCGACAGGGTGCAAGGCTGCCCGTTCGCTCCTCGCTGCTGGAAGGCGGACGACCGCTGCCGGGTCGAGGCGCCGCCGATGCGCAGCCTGGACGACACGCAGCAGGTGGCTTGTTTCAACAGTGAATCGTGACCATGACCCGCTACCTGCTCACCCGGCTCCTGCGCGCACTACTCACCATCTTCCTGGTGCTCAGCTTCGCCTTCATCATCCTGCGCCTTTCGGGTGACCCGGCACTGCTGATCCTTTCGCCCGACGCACCGCCCGAGGCGATCGAGGCGTTCCGCAAGGGCTGGGGCCTGGACGCGCCGCTGTGGAAACAGTACCTGGGCTACTTCCTGAATCTGGCGCAGGGCAATCTGGGGCAGTCGATGCGCGACGGCAGCAGCGCGTGGGACCTGGTCATGGAACGCCTGCCGGCGACCCTCGCGATCACGGTGCCCGCCCTGCTGCTCAAGATCCTGATCGGCATCCCCGCAGGCACCTACGCGGCGCTGCATCGAGACTCGTTCGTGGACCGTCTGGTCATGAGTGCCGCGGTGGCCGGCTATACGGTCCCGAGCTTCGTCCTGGGCCTGCTGCTCGTGTTGGTCTTCGCGGTTGGGCTCGGCTGGCTTCCGAGTGGTGGCAACGAAGGCATCTGGCACGCGATCCTGCCGATCATCACCCTAAGCCTGGGCGGCGCGGCGATCCTCGCGCGCTTCACCCGCTCGGCCATGCTGGAGGTCCTGGGCCAGCCCTATGTGCGCACCGGTCTGGCCAAAGGGTTGAGCTGGGATCGCGTCGTCATCGGCCACGCCCTTCCGAACGCCGCGATCCCCACGGTCACGGTGGTGGGTTTCATGGTGGGCAGCCTGATGGCCGGCGCGGTGGTCGTCGAGAGCGTCTTCACCTGGCCGGGCGTGGGCCGGCTGCTCGTCTCGGCGGTCGCGAACCGCGACCTCGCGGTGGTGCAGGCGATCCTGTTGCTGGTCGCGATGGGCATGGTCGCCGCCAATCTGCTGGTGGACGCGTTGTACGGCTGGTTCGACCCACGTCTTCGTGTCGGCGCGGGTGTCTGAGCGATGAACGGCGCACACGCCCCGGCAACGCTGCGGCACCCGGATGCGCGGCCGCAGCAGGCCGCATCGCCGGCCGACAGCGCGCCCTCCGAGGAGTCGACCGCCGAGCGGCATCGGGTTGTCCGCTTTCTGCGTGCCTGGCCGCCGCTCGTGTTGTTTTCACTGTCGTGGATCACGGCGATGCTATTCATCGCCTTGTTCACGGATGTGCTCGCGCCCTACAGCTACAGCGCACTGGACTTGCGCGCTCGGCTGGCGGAGCCGGCGTTCATGGGCGGCACGGCCGCGCATTGGCTGGGTACGGACGAACTGGGGCGCGACGTTCTCTCCCGGCTGCTCTACTCGGTGCGCATCAGCCTGCTCATCGCCTTCGCGAGCACGGCCATCTCGGCGACGATCGGCGTGGTGCTCGGCCTGGTGGCCGCGCACTTCCGCGGCTGGGTGGAGCAGGCGGTGCTGGCGCTGATCGACTTCCAGGCGTCGATGCCCTTCATGATCCTGGCGTTGGCGGTGCTCGCCTTCTTCGGCAACTCGCTGCCCCTGTTCATCGCGCTGATGGGCTTCTACGGCTGGGAGCGCTCGGCACGGATCGCGCGCGGCCTCACCATCGCCGCCAAGGAGCAGGGTTATGCGGCAGCCGTGATCGATCTGGGCGCCTCGCCCTGGCGGGTCTATGTGCGGCACGTGCTGCCGAACATCGCGAGCACGTTGATCGTGGGCATCACGCTCACGTTTCCCGAGGTGATCCTGCTCGAATCCGGTCTATCTTTCCTCGGCCTCGGGGTGCAGCCGCCGATGACGAGCCTGGGCAACATGGTGGGCTACGGGCGCGACTATCTGCAGACCGCGCCCTGGATCCTGCTCGCGCCCAGCGCGGTGATCGTGCTCACCGCGTTTTCCATCAGCGTGGTCGGCGACTGGCTGCGCGACCGCCTCGACCCCACCCTTCAGGCTCAGGGAGCCCGACCATGACGTTCACCCCGACA